>UREA01000017.1 GCA_900546715.1 uncultured Mycoplasmatota bacterium
CACCCAATAATCTTAAATTACCAACAGTAGTTTCCATTAAAAATTCTTCATCATCAAAACTAACTATCTTATTTACTCCAGTTAAAGTTATACTTGCTCTATCAATCATTTTTACTTCGCCATTACCAAAACTAATTCCATCCATTTTTCTTCACCACTAAATTATATGCTCAAACAAAAAAGTTTTTTCACTATTTTGTGAAAAAACTTATTTTGTTGAAATTCGTGTACGCGTATAAGGTAAATCTAAAAGTTCAACCATAGGATCATCAACTTCAAATGTGTTTTCAAGTTGTTCTTTAAATTCTTCACTTGATACTTCCATTTCTCTAAATGGAGCAACCACGGCATCAAGTGACTCTTCTATAGACTTATCTTCTTGATAATCAATAACAGTGTCTGACCTTTCTAAAAATGCATATTTGCCAGTTTGAGGAAAATAGATTATTCCAGCAGTATTGCAGGCATAATAGTTTCTTTCAAAACTTGCAACATTTTTAACCCCTAATTTTTCTCTAATTGATGCATTATTAAGCACATCATTTATATCTAACTTTAAACCAATATAATACTCAAAACTTCTCACTGCATATCCATCAATAGTTGCCACTTTAGCTCCGATTAGCTTCGCTTCATCAGATTTGTCCATTTCATACACATAATCAATTTTACTTACCACGATATCATCTCCATTTCTTTGGTTGTGAAATCAATTTTAACACATATATTTATTATATGTCAAGACAAAACAAAAAGAACCGTTCGACATAATTCGACAAACGATTCATTTATATATTACAATTTCTATATTTTTACTCTTATCACTTGCTTCATTAAAACTATAATTTTCATATAATTTATACTTTAAATTATATTTATTTAATATATCTTTAATCTTATCAATTTCATAAATTTTAAATTCATGCATATCATGATATATTTTATTATCTATAATATAATCTATATCTGTATGTTCAATAAAGTGTTCTTTATCAAATTGCCATTTCATTATTCTTTTAAATTCGTTATAATTTGTTTCCTTTTCTCCATTACTTCTTCCATTATGTAAATCAATTATTAAAATACCATTATCTTTTAAATGATTATAACTGTTTATTATGCCTTTTTCTAATTCTTCATAACTATTTAAATGATTAAAAACTGCAAACATAGAGATAATAACATCATATTTTTTATTTATTTTATAATCCAATAAATTACCTTGATAAACTTTACCATTTACTCTTGAATCTGCAATTTCTAACATATCTTTACTTAAATCAATACCATCGACTTCATAACCAATAGATTCTAATAAGTGCATATGTATCCCTGTACCACAACCAACATCTAAAATAGTTTTTCGATCATTTATTAAATCTGTAATAAAGTTAATTTCTTTGTTATAATCTTTATCTTTATAAAATAAATCATAATATTTAGCCATCTTGCCATATTCCATTATAAAACCCTCTTCAAATAACTAAATTCATTTTTTCATCTTTAAAAATTCTTTCATCCATTAATTTTAAATCATCACTAACATTTGGCTTAAAATCCATTTGTTCTAATATATCACTAACTACATTTACACCTGGTGCTACTTCAATTAAAGTAATACCTTTATCATCTAATTTAAATACAGCTCTTTCAGTTACATATAAAATTTCTTGACCATTAATTCTTGCTTGTTTAGCACTAAAAGTTATTTGTTCAACACTATCTACAAATTTCTTTTTAGCACCCTCATGTTTTATCACTAACTTACCATCAACGATTTCTTCTTCTAACCCTTTAGCGGTAAACGTTCCAATAAACACTACCTTTTTAGTACATTGCGTAATATTAATAAACCCACCAGGACCTGTAACTCGAGGACCAAATTTAGAAACATTAACATTACCAAACTTATCTACTTCAGCCAGGCCTAAAACAGCCATATCAAGAGAACCACCATTATAAGCATCAAATTGTTCCGCAGTTGATACAACCGAATCCGGATTTATTGAGCCACCAAAAGCTACACCTCCGATTGGAACTCCTCCAGTTGGACCAGTTTCAACAGACAAATATAAATCATCAGAAAAGCCTTCTTCAATAGCAACATTAGCAACACTATCAGGCATACCAACACCTAAGTTGATAACATCACCGCTCTTTAGTTCCATTGCTGCTCTTCTACCACAAACTTTACGATTATCAAGCTCTCTTATTTTAACATCTTCTAAAGGCACCCTTTTATCACCAACAATTTCTGGACGATATCCTGGTAAATTATAATCCCCCAAAGAATAATCAGGTTCTGCAACTATCACATAATCAACATATGATGAATGAATCATAGCATCTCTTGCTCGAAGACTTCCTTTTGGTACAATCTTTTCCACTTGAGCAATTACTATACCACCACAATTATGCGCAGCAATTGCCATATTATATTGTTCTCCAATTAAAGCTTCATGTTCTAGCGAAACATTCCCCGATTCATCGGCATAAGTTGCTTTAATTACTGCCACATCTATTTTAAAAGTTTTATAAAATAATTGCTCTTTACCATCAATATTTATGAGTGATACCATATCTGGCAAATCATTTGCTTTTTTATTTGCCCGACACCCATTATATCTTGGATCAGCATATGTATTTAATCCAATATGGGTAATTATTCCTACTTCTCCACCTGCAATAGCTCGGTACAAATGATTAATTACCCCAAGAGGCATAGCAAATGCTGGAAACTGTTCATTACCAATCGCATTACCAAATACTTTACCCATACCAAGGTGAGCACAAATAGCCCTTCCTACTAATCCTGGTTTAGCAAGCATATTCATACCTACTTCATCTTCGGTTAGATTTCCGGGACTTATTCCACAAGTAACTCCAATATCTTTAGGATGCCCAGTACTAATAAATGAATCCCTAATTGCTCTAATAACACTTTCTGCTGAACCGCTTCCCCCACTACCAGATATCGCAACCATATCACCATCTTTAATTAATTTTCCAACCTCACTTGCATCTATTACTTTCATATATTCTCCTTTTACTTTATTATACCAAAAATGACCCAAAATAAAAACCTACAATTGTAGGTTTTTACTTTGCTTCTTTCTTCTTTAATATTATTGCATCCATAATAGCTTTTATTACACCAGATAAGACTATTGTAATAATTACAGTTGGTATAAATATTAGCCAGAATGAATAAGTTGTTTCGGCAGTATTTTGGCCAAGTAGCCTTAATACCATTATTGCTACTGGATAATGTAACATATAGATGTATAGTGATATACTACCTAAATATTCAAATAAAGAATGTGTTACTTTATTATTTAGTGCTTTAGTTAAACCATCTACATTAAGTAGTGATAAACCAATTACAATAATACATAATAAAGAAACTGTCCATCTTTCTAAATTAAACCAAGTAGCAGGATAAATAGTGTACCATAATAACAAGACTGATGCTGCAATATTTAAAATTGTAAGAGCAGTTTTACCACCGGTAGAAAATTTATGTTCTTTAACCTTTTGGATTAAATAATATAACAAAACTCCACCAAGCATACCTAACATAACAAATAAAAGGCCATTGTTAAAACCTATTACTGCAGTTGCACTTGTTGCTGAACCACCCATACCATTTGTTGAAGTAGTTTGAAGTCCAAATGTTGACCAAGCAGTTTGAGCTGCTCTAGTATCTGTAAAACTCCACCAACCACTTAAGAAAATAAATAAGAATGGTGCAACAAAGCCAGATGTAACATCTTCATTTTTACAAAGTGCCCAATATAAGAAATAACCAACTATGATTATTGCAGATATAAACCACAATGTACCATTTAAATTGAAGAATTCATTACCCAAGCTTCTAAGACCAACTGAATGGAAGCCTAAAAATTCCCAAGCACTATTAATAATCATAGTACAAATTTGCTCAAAATTATAATCAGGATAGAAGAATTTAGTTGAAATTAAAACACCTAAAATGTATCCTAATATTAACACTGGCATTAAACTTTTAATTCTAGTCCAAGTATATTCCCAAGCACGAGATCCCGCACTACAACTAGCATAGTCTTTATCTTTCATTCTTCTTTTGAAGTGTGAAACCATAAAATAACCAGCAGTCAAAGTAAATACTAGCAATACTTCACTAGAACCAAAGAACCAATTAGTTGTTTCCATATAATAACCTAAAGAGCCATCACAACTTCTTGCTATTATCCAACCAGTATGAAATCCTATGATTGCAACAGCAATTAGGAATCTCCACAATTCAATTGCAACATTTCTTGTTTTTTCTTGTTTTACTTCCTTTTTTTTGGTTGCCAAAACTAACACTCCTTTCTACATAAGTATTACCCTATGATAAATAAATTATACCCAAACAAAAGAAAAAAATCAATTACTCTTCATTGATTTTTTTTGCTTCTTCAATTTTTCGATTGTATTCATCCATAATAGCAGTTTCTAGTTTTTCCCGCATTTCCTTATTTGTTGGAAATACAACATTTTCTTCTTTACCTTCTTTATTTAATTTACCTGGCATAGCTACAAATAATCTTGAATTACCTTCAATTATTTTAGCACCTCTAATAGCTAGGCAATCATCTAAAGTAAAGTCAACAAATGCTTTTAATCTAGAACCTTCTTTTTCTCTTGGATAAACTTCTAATCTAGTAATTTCCATAACTTCTCTCCTTACAATGTTTTCTAACATCATTTTATATTATTTTTGCTTTTTTTGCAACTATTTTTTGGTATTTTTATAAATATTTTATTTTTACCTCACCCGTTATAACATCCCGATAAGTAAAACTTTTTTCTTCGCCATCAATTAAAACTGTAAAAATATTGGGATAAACTTTATAAATTACTCCTTCATATCTATTTACTCTATTTCTAAGTCCAAATACACTAATACTTACTTTTCTATTTATCTTACTTTTTATTTCTTCTTTAACTATATTAATATTCATCTTGGATACCCCACATACATAAGACCATTACAAATAATTCCCCCCATACCTTCTTCTTTATATTTAGTTTTATCAAGTAATTTTTTCAAATCTATTTCTTTATTTCGTTCTGTTAATGATATAGTACTCGCAATAATCGCTGGATCTAGAGCATGAATATTAACTCTTTTAGGACTAGATGCAAAATTCGCTCCAGCTTTAATTAATTCCTCATAATTACTTTGACAAGCACCAGCTATAACAACTAACTTTTCATGACTTTTTTCATATCTCCTACACGCTTTTACAGCCTTCACAAAATATGCGGAATTTTTATAATTGTTTAAATCATTTATATTCCCTTTTTTTCTAATATAAGCATCATGACCTGTAATAATTACTATATCTGGTTTATATTCTTTTAAGAGCATTGGTATTTGTTCATAAACATTTTTCTCATTTATTTTTTTACCTATTGCCAGTATACCATTTCTTTTATAAAACTTTAAACATCTATTTAAATAATCTTCATCACCATCAATATGTAATACTTTCGCTGGCAAATAAAAATAGTCTCCCCTTGTTAATAATTCATCTTTAATATCTACTTCATCTAAAGTTTCATCTTCTACTATATTCTCTTCTAATTTTAAATCTGTAATCTTTGCATCAGCGTATAATCTTACTTCAACCCCTTTTAAATAAACCATATCATCTACAACATTAATCACTTTAAAAACCGTATCATTACCATAACTATTCCTAGTTACATAATCACCTTTTTTAATTTGCACAATATCACCATTACATTATATGAAAAAAACTAGGATTCTTTCCTAACTTTTAAACATCTAATATATTTAGTTTTTCACACATATATTTATATCCGGTCTTGGATTCACTAAAACTAAATACTTTTTTCTTACCAACATATACACTAATTACATTATCTTTTTTACCTAATTTAGTTTTAGTTTTCGTAACATCTCTTATATCATAAACTTTATGATTAAATACTTTGTGGATAACTATCTTATTATCAACAACAATTATTTTATTATAACCATTTATAAAAGCTATAATACTAGTTACAAGCATTAATATACTCATAAATATTAAAAATACTTCTCTATCTTCACTTATGTAAAAATAACTTATTATACTTACTCCAAGCATAATTCCCACTAAAGAAAAAAGTAATCCAATAAAAGAAGAATCATCACGAACATAAAAATTATCTATCGTCATATTACTATTTTCTCTATCAAATAAACTTTTAACACTTGCAAATATTAAAGCACTACAAACAACAATTAAAATAATTTCTGGTCTCATTTAATCACCATAATCTATTATAAAGTATATTAATTATTTTGCCAATCAAAATTTCCCATATTTTAGCCAAAATATTGACACTTATCATTTTTTTACAGGGAAATATAACGCATTAAATAATTCTATAAATATATCTCCATTTATTTCTTCTGCTCTAACACTTTCACTTAAATTATATTTATCTAATACTAATTTTGCTTTTTCCCAATCATAATTACTTAAATTATTTTTTAATGTCTTTCTTTTTTGTCTAAAAGCCATTTTTAAAAATTCTTTATACTTTTCTATATCAACATCTACTCTTTCTTTTTCTGTAAATGATAACACTGTACTTTCTACTTTAGGTACAGGATTAAAAGAATACCTTGATACATTACAAACTCTTTTTATATCAAAATAATATTGTAATAATACACTAATATAACCATAATCTTTAGTTTTAGGATTTGCTAAAAACCTATCAGCTACTTCTTTTTGAACCATTATAACTAATGCATCAAAATTAATATTACTATCTATAATTTGTTCAATTATTGGAGTAGTAATATAATATGGCAAATTGCCAACGATAAATAGATTGTTATATTTTATATCTTTAATATCTTCTTTTATATTACACTCCAAAAAATCTTGCCATATTATTTTAGTTCTATCATCTTCAAACTCAGATAAAATATTTTCTAAATCTTTGTCTACTTCATAAGCAATTAAAAAACTTCCTTTTTCTTTTAATCTTTTGGTTAAAGCACCCATTCCTGGACCAATTTCCACAATTAAATCATTACTATCACTAGTAATTTCTCCAATTATTTTTTCTATTATATTATTATCAACTAAAAAATTTTGTCCTAAACTCTTCTTTGCTTTCATAAAAAAATCTAGGTGAGATTACTCCCACCCACTCCTTAATACATCATAAGTAATACTACTTCTACCAACATTGTTATAAGCAAATTCAATATTTGGGGCCAAGAAGTCTATAGCATTTCCTCTAACTCCCCGGTCAAGTACAATTGCTAAGTTTCTGCCATCACTTATTCTATTACTATAAAAACTTATAATTGATCCACATGGTAAATTTTGACTAGATGCAACAATATAAACTTCACCATATTCTTCATCCATATAAGTATTTGTTCCATCAGTAATATCATAACTAGGCATACAAGCAAGTGTTCCATTACATGCTGGACAATTATATACATAACCAGTTAAATCTCCGGTATATGTGTCAATTGCAGTAAATTTTAATGCTTCTTCAACTTCAACTACTTTAAGTGCCATAGTTGATAAATTAATTGTCTTATTTACATTGTCATTTTCAACCTTTGTTGTTGCAACATTAGTACTACTTTTAGCTACTACTAATACTATAATTATTAATGACAATTTTATAAAATAATTTATAATTTTCATATAATACATCCACCTCAATTGGATAACTTAATTATAGCATTATATTACATATAAGTCAAAAGGAAATATGTGGAATATATTTACTGAATGCGAATTGGGTCAGATTGGGTTCCAGATCCACTAACATAAGTAACGTTGGAGTTAAGGTAAAAACAAGGACGAACAACAGAGTGTACACTAGAGCTACTATGATAGACATATCCAGTAGAATCTATATAAAATGAATTATAAGAATTATTCGTGACGCAAGATATTGTCCATTCAGTTGAACCAGTATACATCCAATTGTTACTTTTAAGCGTACTATTATCATAATTATATAACGCTATTGTCCAATTACTATTGTTTACCGCATATCCATAATCCGATACATACATCAATCCGATTTTCATTCTTTCTATTGTGCTGTTCGAGCTATTTCCTACTTCTCTATCGTAATAATCTTTTGTTGTATATGAATTATTCCAATCCATTCCCCCTACTTTAAACTCATAAATTGCTATTTTATTACTCCATTCGCTATCCAAACTATTTAAATAATTACTATTCAATGTTGTCCTTATATCGCTGCTAAACCAAGTGTTATTTCCCTCATCGCTCCATATGTAATCCCCATAACTTGTATTTTTTATTAGTTTTACTTCTGAACCAAATGCTCCAATGATTCGATATAAATTTTCTTCTGGACAGGTTGCTGCATCTGATCCAAAACATACATAGTTATTTGGATTTGCTCCCGCATATCTATATGAGTTATCTTGAGCTGAATTTGCTAAACTTGATGTATGATAATATAATCCATTTGCTCCTTGAGAAGTATATGTACTCTTTATATAATCTGCCAACAACAAACAATTTTCTGTTGTAACACTTAAATAATATTTACTAGAAAAAACTCCGTTTATGTCTTCAACAAATACATTTATATTATATTTAAAATTTTCTTCTAATTCACTAAAAACATAAAAATTATTTGTACTAGTTCCGGATATATTATCATCATCTATAATATAATAATATCTTTTTATCTCTACATCACTTTTAGCATTTACTGTTAATCTAAAACCACTATCAGTTATATTGCTAACTTCAACACTATTTATTACAGGTTTACTTTCATCTGTAGTACTAACACTTATCACATATATATTAGATTTAGCATTTGTACTATCTAAGCAATAAATGCTAATCTTATATTCTGTTAATTTATTTAAATCATTTATTGTTATTATATTACTTGTACTCTCTTGATATTCTTCACTATCATTTATAGCATAATAATATGTTGTAATACTGCCATTTTCACTAGTAGCGGATACATCTAATGTAACAGATGATCCTGTTACATTAGTAATACTAACATTATCTATCCACACTCCATCATATTTATCAAAATACACATAACATCTATCTGATGAATTACTTAATAAATTAACTGTATTATTTTGTGAATTATATTCTAGTTCTCCACCATTTTCACAACCACTTATGTTTTCATTAAAAATATATCCTGACTCCGGCCATGTTGTATCTTTGGTTTCAACGTACTCACCTGAACCTGATTCTGTTTCATACATCATAGTAATCATATTACTATTAATTACTTGTTCATTTTTATTTATATTAGATATTATATTATTTTCTTTATTATCAATACTATTAAAAAAAATAATAGTTACTAAACTTAATGTTAATAACACACCACTTAAGAGCAATATTTTTCTTTTCACATATATCACATCCTGTTATCTTATATTTTATTAATTAGATTATATAATTAAATAAATCAAAAGTCAACGGATATCCGGAATAAAATATTATTATATTAAGATAAAATCTTATTAAAGAGGTGTTGAACATGTACTTAAAAGAAGCAACAAGCAAAAGAATAATTGAACTATGTAATGAATACCATTATACACCAAATAAACTTGCTGAAATGTCTAGAATAGCACCTTCAACTTTTAATGATATGTTAAATGAAAAAAGAGATAACCCAAGCTCTATGGTTATCTGTAAAATTTGTAAAACTTTAAACATTGAAATGAAAGAATTTTATAATTCTGATTTATTTAAGCATTTAGAGGATTAATATGTTATTTAGAGAAGCAGTAAGCGAAAGAATATATGAATTATGTGATAAATTTAAAATGACCCCAAATAGATTAGCAGAACTATCTACAGTTCCACCAACTACTTTAAGGTCTATGTTAGCTAATAATGTAAATAATCCAAGTTCTTATGTAATATATAAAGTTTGTAAAGTATTTAAAATAGAATTAAAGGATTTTTTTGATTCTGATTTATTTAAAAATATTGAAGACTAATAATTGGAGAACAAACATGTACTTAAAAGAAGCAACAAGTAAAAGAATAATAGAATTATGTAATGAATATCATCACACACCAAATAAACTTGCTGAAATGTCTAGAATAGCACCTTCAACTTTTAATGATATGTTAAGTGGAAAAAGAGATAACCCAAGTTCTATGGTTATCTGTAAAATTTGTAAAACTTTAAATATTGAAATGAAGGATTATTATAATTCTGATTTATTTAAAAATTTAGAGAATTAAAATAGTTAAATACAATAAATTACTTTCAACTTTTACATTCCTATAATATATGGATTAATTATAGAGCCATCACCATCAAGAACATAAATAGCTGATTTTAAATAAACAGTAGGTCTAAGATTATATCCTATAGTATTTTGAGTATCCAGAATATTACCGGATGAATAAACAATAAATGTACGATCATTAGCAGATGATTTATGTGTAATTGTCCATTCATATCCATAACTATAAAGCCAGCTTTGTCCAGCACAACTGGATGAATCATAATCGCCTAAATTGGTTGTTCTTGCACATGAACTTGCTAAGACACTATATCCATAATCACTTGGATACATTAATCCTATATATCCTGTAGTACTAGTTGGTCTTCCACTATATACTGTTGTTCCTCGCTCATATCCATAAAAGGCTTCTGCTGTTGCATTTGTACCAGAATATCCTCCTAGATGCCATGTCACATTCTCTATCATTGACCGATATGTATCATTTATTCCTGTTTCTGTGTAATCACAATTGCCTGGAGTATTTGTTTCATACCCATAACAATATTCTCCTCCTGAACCATTTTCGCTATTCAAATATACTCCGTTTAACAAATTCATCAAACTTGCTTGAGTCCAATCATTTACCTTGTTCTTATTCCATACTAATCCTCCAATTGAATCTGCTCTCATTATCTTAACTAAATTTTGTCCACTTACTCCGTGTGATGCCGAATTAAATACTCCAATTATTCTCCATAACTCATTATTAAACCAGATATAATTATTTGGATCCTTTCCTTCATATCTATATCCATTTTCCTGAACCACTTGTCCCGTTCCTTGTGTTGTCCCAGAAAGTCCTATGATGTAATTGTTTAAATAAGTTGTACTAATAGTATTAAATGAAATATCACATGTAGCATTAGTACCATTAATATCTTCAACAGCTAACTTCCATTCATCATATAACCATTTACCATTGGCATTACTACACTCTACATCTACTCGATACACTCCTTTAGAAGGAAAATTATTAACACTTACCCCATCAAGTGTTAGTGCATATGTCACTCTATCTTGAGTAAATGTTTTTGAAATATTATTATATCTTATTACTACAATAATAAAAATTATTATTACTATATTAAACCAAAATATTTTTTTCATGAACTCCTCACATTCCAACTATATATGGATTATTTCGTGTACCAATTCCAGTAATTAAATACACTGATGAATCCAAATATAAAACTGGTCTTACTTCTCTTCGGTTGGTAGAACAGTCTTCTTCAAATATTAATCCCTGTGGTCCTAATGTAAAAGGTACACTTGATGAAGCACCAGCCATTAATATCCACTCATAAGAACCAAAATATAACCAACTTTGACCGGCACAATTTGAAGAATCATAATCACTTAAATTAGTTGTTCGATTACAACTGTTAGAAAGAACACTATATCCATAATCACTTGGATATATAAGTCCGATATAAGAATTTGTACCTCTTGATTCATTGTTAATTCTTTCAACATTATAAAATTCTAATGGTGTTGAATGAGAAGAAATATTTGATCCAAAATTCCATATTGTCTTTTTTATCATATTTATATATATATCTTTTATTCCTCTAAAAATAAAATTACAATTATTTTGTTTATATGAATTATTTGGATTACAGAATTCACTATTTGTACCATCAAGTGAATAGTAATAAAAATTATTTAAAATATTATTTAAATCAGAAGTTTCCCATTCATTATTGCCGCAAAAACTTTCTGAAGTATCACTCTCCCAAACAAATCCTCCTAATGGATTTTCTCTAATAATTTTAACCAAATTTTGTCCTTGTTGACCATGTGAACTTTCATCAAATACTCCAATTATTCTCCATAACTCATTATTAAACCAGATATAATTATTTGGATTTTTTCCTTCATATCTATACCCATATTCATTAACTACTTGAGCATCTCCCTGTGTTGTTCCACTTAGACTAATAATATAATTATTTAAATAATTTTTATTATTTAGAATTTCATAAGTTAAATTACATGAAGTATATGTGTTTTCTATATTTGATATTTCAATTCTATTATACATCAAATTATATTCGGCATTAGAACCAGTACAATTAAGTAAAGCTGGTGTTAATTGATTATAAGAACCATTGTCATTAGTATAAATAATAACATCATGTGGAATCACTGCATCAAAATATAAATAACATCTATCTGATAATTGTGTTTTCAAATTTACTGATCTTGTTTCTTCATTCCATGTAAGTATTCCGCCATTTTCACAACTTGATAAGGTTTCATTGTATTTATAGTTTGAATCTGGCCACAAACCCGATGTTGATGGTTCATATTGTCCTGATCCAGCTTCAGTTTCAAGCATTATAGCAAACATTCCTGGAACTTTATTAGTAATTTCATCATTAAATGAATTAGAATTACTAACATTTTCACTACCATTACCTTTTATAGTCACAATTATAACCCCAAAAGTTAAAACAATTGTAATTATAATAATTATAAAATGTTTTTTAACCAGTCCTATCATATTATTCACACCCTACATTAATTATAAAGCATAATTAGGATAAAAATCAAGATATAACTTACTACAAAGTTAGTATGGTATAAAATTATTAATATTTATACAATGTTAGTAAGTTATGAACGGATGTGTTATCTATGAATTATAAAGAAAATACAAGAAAAATACTTGCTAATAATATAAAGTACTTTAGATTAAAGAAAAACTTAAGTCAAGAAGAACTAGCAGAAATGCTTGGAACAACACCAGTATATTTATCTACTTTAGAAAATGCTAAAAGGAATATAAGAACCGATTATATTGGTCATATTGCTGATACTTTAGAAATAAATGTAAAAGAATTATTTGTGGAAAGAAATGAAGTTACAAATATAAGAAGACCTAGAAAAAGTAAAAAATAATACATTAAACATTTTGATGGTAAATGCTAAAAATTCCTAGATTTAATCTAGGAATTTTCAATATATTATTTCCTTTTACAAGGAAAACATTAACTTTTTTCCTTGTAAAAATCAATTTACTTTAAAACATATTATGTAAACTTATTGAAAATTTTTGCCGTAAACGGCAAAAATTTTCAATGACAAATAAAAACTATTGAATATTGCTACTCAATAGTTATTTTTTTATACATTCTTTTAGCGTTTTCTGTAGTTATATTTGCAACATCACTCACTGAAATATCATAAATATCTGCAATAAATTTAGCTATATCCAAAATATATCTTGGACTATTTTGTTTTCCTCTATTAGGTGTTGGTGTAAGGTATGGAGCATCTGTTTCTAATACTATATTATCTAAACTAATATTTTTTAATGTATCTTTTAAATTACAATTTTTAAATGTTACTACTCCATTTATACCTAACATAAATCCCATTTTAATATAAATTTTAGCGGTTTCTAAACTACCAGAAAAAGAATGAATAACACCAGTTACCTTATATTTTTTTAAAATATTAATAGTATCTTCAGTTGCATCTCTAGAATGTATTATCACTGGCATATTATATTTTTCTGCAAGTTTAAGTTGTGTTTCAAATAGTTTTATTTGTTCACTTTTATTTTCTTTAGTAAAGTGATAATCTAAACCTATTTCCCCGATAGCTACTATTTTAGGATTACTTAAATTATCTTCAATAAATTTTATATCCTCTTCTGTGTAATTATCGACACTCTCTGGATGAATTCCTATTGCCCCAAAAACTTCAGGATATTTTAAAGATTCTAATACCTCTTTATTACTTGGAGTATCACAACCATTATTAATATAATACCTTACATTATTATTCCTAGCATCACTAATGATACTAGGAATATCTTCATAATACTCTTTAAATAAATGTAAGTGAGTATCAATAAGCATTATTTTACCTCAATTCTATCAAATAGATGAATTGGTTCATTTAAATTATATTTATTATCTTTATTAAATGTATTATTTTCATAACTTGTTTTATCTGTATTTAATACTTCAAATATTTTTTTAGCTGTATCAGGTAAATAAGCTTGTAAATATACAGTTGCAACTCTAATTGATTCAAGTAAATTGAAAAGCACTGTTTCAAGTCTATCTTGTTTTGTTTCATCTTTTGCTAAAACCCAAGGAGTTGCCTCATCAATATATTTATTACATTTTCTAAACACATCAAATAATTCATCTAATGCTTCATTAATTTTTAAACCATCCATTTTTTCATTTAAAACTTTATCTAGGTTATTAACTGAATCTATTAAAGATTCATCGTAATCTTCTAAAACTTCTTTATTTTGAACACTTCCATTAAAGTATTTATGAGCCATAGATACAGTTCTATTAAATAAATTTCCTAAATTATTTACTAAATCGGCATTTGTCCTATTAATTAAAGCTTCTTCAGAGAATGTTCCATCAGCACCGAAAGGTACTTCTCTTAAAACAAAGTATCTTACTGCATCAATACCATAGGAATCAATATATTCTCTAGGGTCTTTATAATTACCTAAAGATTTAGAAATTTTTCCACCATTAATAATTAACCAACCATGACCAAATACTTGTTTAGGTGTATCAATTCCTAAAGCCATTAATAACGCCGGCCAGATGATAGCATGAAATCTTGTAATTTCTTTACCCACTAAATGAATATCTGCTGGCCAATATTTTTTAAATAATTCGGCATCTTCATCTGGATAACCTAATGAAGTAATATAGTTAGATAATGCATCAATCCATACATATACAACATGTTTAGGATCAAAATCTACTGGTATTCCCCATTTCACAGAAGTTCTTGAGACACATAAATCTTCTAATCCTGGTTTAATGAAATTATTTACAAGTTCATTTTTCCTTGTAATTGGTAAAATGAAGTTTGGATTTTTATCATAAATTTCGATTAATTTATCTTGATATTTTGATAATCTAAAGAAGTAAGCTTCTTCTGTAACTTCCTTTACTTCTCTACCACAATCCGGACATTTACCATCAACAAGTTGAGAATTAGTCCAGAAAGATTCACAAGGAACACAATAAAGACCCTTATATTCTCCCTTATAAATATCACCTTGATCATATAATTTTTTAAATATTGCTTGAACACCTTTTATATGTTGTTCATCTGTTGTTCTAATAAAATAATCATAAGAAATATCTAAAGCCTTCCATAAATCTTTAGCATTTTCAATTATTTTATCAACATATTCTTTTGGAGTTACTCCAGCTTCACTTGCTTTTTGAGCAATTTTAGCTCCATGTTCATCAGTTCCTGTTTGAAAGAAAACATCATAGCCTTCTAATCTTTTAAATCTTGCTATTGCATCTGCTGCAATAGTAGTATAACAATGTCCAATATGAAAATTAGCACTTGGATAATATATTGGAGTTGTTATATAAAATTTTTTATTCATTTTCATCATCCTTCCTTTTATTACTGCTTCCAAGGCCACCGATTCGTGTACCTTTGGCAGTGTCATCATCACTTAATAAATATTTCATAAATATTCCTTGCCCGTAAGCTTCACCCGCATTTATAACATAATCTTTATCTCCTTCATTTTGTAGAGATATAAAGATATGTCCCTCATTATCTATATTATTATAAAAATCACTATCAATTACTCCAACTTGATTGGTAAGTCTTACATTATATTTAAATCCCATACTGCTACGAACTACAATTAATAATACTTCATCTCCTTGCATTCGCGCCTTTACTCCAGTAGGAATCTTTAATATTTCTTTTGGTCTAATTACATAATCTTTAACTGCCAAAAAATCATATCCAGCACTATGTTTAGAACTTCTTCTAGGTAAATTATATTCTTGATATAATTCTTGATCATCCCCAAATGCTTTTCTAAATTCCGCAAAACTAATTTTTTCAAATCCTCGCATAGAAACCTCCAAAATAAAAAATCACAAATTAAAGGACGAGTTAAACCCGCGGTACCACCTTAATTCATGATTTATCATGCACTTTAATTGATAACGGAAATATTCCGAGTTTTTTCTCCAGAGCCATGTTCGATATGTTCATTTATTCTTTTCCACCATCCAAGAACTCTCTAAAAAAATCCCATATCTACTCTTTCCTTCACAGTTAAACTAAACATAGTTTAACACATATTTTTTTATCTAGCAATATTTTTTTCAAAAAAATTACCAAATACTATTTACCTAAATTACATGAAATATTAAACAAATCACCCGATTTATGTCGTTTTTTGTCGAACGATTTTTCTTGCAATCTTTAAAAGTATAATATAGAATAAAAACCGTTACTCGTTTTGGTGAGGCATCGTGTTGTCCGACTTTCCTCCTTCTTCGGGGGGGTATAGGAAGGTTATCCTGTAAAGGAGCGTGATAATGCAATGAAAGAAGACATTTTTCTTCAAGTAGTTATAATTCTTGTTCTAGCAATCATTGCTGACAAGAAAAAAGACGCCAACAAGTAAAATGTAGCGTCGAACCCTTTCGATGCTACCCAGAACGGGTAACTTCATTTATAATATAGCATAAGTTTACTTAAATTGCAAGATATTTAAATATTTAATTTTTCTGATAAAATTTTAGCCATAAATCTAGCAATATTTTTTAAATCTAAATCATCATTACTAATTAAAATAATTAAACCTAAAGAATCAATCGATGCAATAATTGGCACAATCGTAACATTACCTATATTACCTAAAATATCTTTTCTTCCCACAAACTCTTCTCTATTATCAATTAAATAAATTAATTCTTCATCAAGTAATTTATTAATTAATTCATCACCTTTTGTTGATACAATAACCTTTTCTCTATCAGTAATTATTACATCAACTTTAAAAATATTCTCAATTAAATCTGATAATTTTTTACCTAAATCTTCAAACTTCTCTATTTCTGAATGTTTTTTTAATATAATACTATCTTCTTCTGTAAATATTTCTAAACTTTCACCATCTCTAATACCTAAATTTTTTCTAATTTCTTTAGGAATTACAATTCTTCCTAAATCATCTATTTTTCTAGTAACACCAGTTGATTTCAAAAAATTCACTCCACTTCTTTTATAGTGTGGAATGAATTTTTTAAATTATACTACAAAACATGTTCTAATAATGTTACTAAATAAAATATAAAATGTTTATCTAATTGTTTAATATATAAAGTAATTTTTATCTTATTATTTTTATAACTAATATTAAAGTATTTTGTTAAACTCATAGCTTCCATTAATAATTTATCTCCTTTAATATTATTAGAAACTTCCTCCGGTAAAGTAACTTCAACTAATCTATCTGTTTGCACAACTTCTTTAATACTATGTTTTTGAGCAAGTTTTTCAAACCATTCTTCATACATATAAACAAGCATATCTTGAGTTACTTGACCAAATCTATCTTCAAGTTCATTTTTTATTTCAAGGAGTTTATCATAAGAATCAATTTCATTAATTTTTTGATGAATTTCAATTTTAATATCTTCATCAGAAACATAATTATCACTTATATGTGTTGTAACATTAAGAAGTGATTTATTAGATGTATCTTCTTCGGGAACTTCCATTCCTTGTGCTCTTGCCAGTTCATCTTCAATCATTTTCATATATAAATTGATACCTACACTATCAACAAAACCCGCTTGGGAGGCACCAAAAATATCCCCAGCTCCTCTAATACTTAAATCCCGCATAGCTATTTTATAACCGCTACCAAGTTCTGTAAATTCTTTAATTGTATTAAGTCTTTTAATAGCAATTTCATTTAATAATTTGCTTTTTTCATACATCAAATAAGCATAAGCAATTCTATCACTTCTACCCACTCGACCCCGAATTTGATAAAGTTGCGAAAGGCCAAAATTATCGGCATCATGAATAATTAAAGTATTAACATTTGGTATATCTATACCACTTTCAATAATCGTTGTACATACTAAAATATCATATTTGTTTTGGATAAAATCTTCCATAACTCTATCCATTTCATATTTATCCATTTTACCATGAGCATAAGTAATTCTCGCATCTGGTACCAAAGTATGTATATGATTAACATAATCAAGGATTGTTTCAACTCGGTTATATAAAATAAATGTTTGACCACCACGAGCAAGTTCTTTATAAATAGCATCTTTAATGAGCATTTCATCTTCTGCCACCACATAAGTTTGCACTGGATATCTATTAACTGGTGGAGTATCAATAATTGATAAATTTCGAAGTCCTGATAAAGCCATTTTTAAAGTTCTTGGAATTGGTGTGGCACTTAAAGTTAATACATTAACGTCCTTCTTTAATTGTTTAATCTTTTCTTTATGAGTAACTCCAAATCTTTGTTCTTCATCAACCACTAACAATCCTAAATCTTTAGGTTTCACATCCTCACTTAAAATACGATGCGTTCCAAATAAAATATCTATTTTACCGTTTTTAAAATCTTCAATTATCTCATGTGTTTCTTTAGTTGGTGTATGCCTATTTAATAATTTTATAGAAACAGGCCAATCTTTAAAACGATCCATTGCTACATTATATTGTTGTTTCGATAAAATTGTTGTTGGACATAAATACATAACTTGATGATTATTAACAATAGTTTTAAACATAGCTCGCATTGCTACTTCAGTCTTTCCAAAACCAACATCACCACATAAAAGTCTATCCATTGGTATATCACTTTTTAAATCACTATCAATATCAATTATACTTTTTTGTTGATCTTTAGTTAAAGTATATTTAAAGCTACTTGCAAATATTTTTTCTTCCGTATAATCTTTATAAGGAATCTTTCTTAAAGCAAGTCGTTCTTTATATAATCTAATTAATTCCTCTGAAATATCTTTTATCTTACTTTGAACATATTTTTTAGTTTTTTCCCAACCATTACCACTTAAATTATTAAGTTTAGGAATACCACCATCTTTACCAGTATATTTATAAATTGTACTTATTTTTTCAACAGGTACATATATTTTATCTCCCCCAAGATACTCAATAGTTAAAAAGTCTTTTTCGGCTCCTCTCACTGTTAAAGTAGTAATACCTAGATATTTCCCAATACCATGAGCAATATGAACTACATAGTCCCCCTTTTCTAATTGATTATAATCTTTTACTTTTTTACCAATATGAAAATTATTTTTATAATTTATTTGATGATTAGTATTTTCTATATCAAATTCTGAAATTACTACATATTTATCTATTATAAAACCATGATTTATAGTTTGCTTGACAATACTAGCATCAGGAATATATTCTTTTATAGTTTTTATTTCCTGATCATTACTTAAATAAAAATAAACTTCTTTTCCTTGCTTTTTCCAACCATAGTAATCACTAACTAACTTTTCAAAATTAGAATTATAATTAATAATTGATTTAGCATGTACATCATTTTTACCATTATCTATTAAATTAACATATATTCTATCATTATCCATTATGTCATCTAGTTCATACATTAATTTATCTTCTATTTCATTGTTAGTTTTATATTCAAATATATCTTCACACAATTTTTTATATGAAGCTTTTATTTGTAGTTCATCAATATACACAACTATTGGATTATTTGTATATTCATATAAACTACTTACTTCATTAGTTATAGCCTCTTCAATAGCTTTTACTTTAATATTATTTAAATTTCCAAAAGATAATTGATTATTTTCATCAAAATATCTAATAGATTCTATAATATTTCCATCAAATTCTATTCTTATAGGATGCCGCTCTTCAATTGGATAGATATCTACAATAAATCCCCGAACCGCCATTTCTCCACTAGCAGTAACTAAAGAATCTACTTTATAACCAAGTTCACTTAGTTTATTAACCAAATCATCTCTTCTAATATTATCTCCCACATTAATTTCTACAAAATTTTGTGTACCAACCTTTGGTAAAAACTTTAAATATCCCATTAAATTAGTAACAACTATTTGCTTTTCATCACTTTTAAGTTTATCTAGTGTTTCTAATCTCTTATATTTAAGTTCTGGTGATGCAGCAATAATCATTGAAGATAAAAAATCATCCATTGGAAAAAAACAAGTATTATCAACTGTAATACTTAAATCATTATATATTTTATTAGCTTCATATAATGAACTTGTAAGTACTATAATATTTCTATTATGTTTTTCTAATAATCTTTGCAAGTAAAAAATGTTTAACTCACTTGTTAAACCAGAAATTTCACTTCCAATATCATATAAAAAGTACTCATCTAAAAATTGCATAACTACCTCGAATTGTATTTATTCATTGTTGCATCAGCTCCAACAGTTATAAAAGAATTTATAATTTCTTTAAATGTATCCATATTTTCATCCATTATACTTAATTCTTTTTTACTAAACTTTCCTAAAACAAAATCTATAGTATCTCCCACATGTTCATTTCTAATACCTACTTTAAGTCTTAAAAAGTCTTCACTATTTAAGGCTTTAATAATTGATTTTATCCCATTATGTCCACCACTACTACTATGCTTTTTTAATTTATATTTTCCAACAGGTTCATCTAAATCATCTTGAATAACTAATAAATCATCAATATCAATATTAAAATATTTAACATATTTTCCAACTGCAATACCCGAATTATTAACATAAGTTAAAGGTTTTATAAAATACACTGTTTCTCCATTAATTTCCATCTTTTTATAAAGCGCCTCAAACTTTTCTTGATATTTTATTTTACCCAAAAAATTATCGATTATCATAAAACCGACATTATGTCTTGTAAAATCATACTCCCGTCCAAAATTTCCAATACCAACAATTAACTTCATAACACCCTCTCAAAAATATGTTGATAAGTACTACACTTACTAACATCTATTACTTTTATTTTCATGCCATTCTTACTATTTTTAATACATTTAACAAGTATCATAGAAATATCTTCACTTTTCCTTGTTTGAACTAATACTAATTCTTTAACTCTCATACTATATTTCGTAGCTAAATTAATTATTTCATCTAATCTATCAGCTCGATGAGACATATATAATATACCATTATTTTTCAAATAATCAAAACTTATTTTAAATATTTGTTCTAAATTTATTTTTATTTCATGTCTAGCAATAGCTTTTATTTCATTACTATTTTTTAAACTACTTAAATTTTTAAAATATGGAGGATTACAAATAATTATATCAAAATATTCTTTATTAAAATATTTATCAATATTATTAATATCATCATTTTTTATTTCAATTTGTTTTTCTAATTTATTTAATTCTACAGACTTTTTTGCCAAAGTTGCAATTTCTTTTTGAATTTCAAAAGCTATAATCTTATTATCAGTCTTAGTTGATATAACTAAAGGTATCGCAGCATTCCCCGTACACATATCAAGTATTATTTGATTTTTTTTAAAATTAACATATTCTGCCAGTAATATAGAATCTAAAGAAAACTTAAAACCGTCATCCGCTTGATAAATATAACGATTTTTATAATCAAACAAATCATTTTTTACTATCTTCATCGATATAATAATCCTCTAAAACATTATCTATCATTACTTGACACTTACGATTCATTATATCCAAATTTACAACTTCTCCTTCACCCATCGGTGTTTTTATAATATCTCCAATCTGTGGTAAATCCTTTAAATTATCTAAATAGTTTTGATTTTCATAAGCAAGACAACACAATAACCTTCCACAAGCTCCATTAATTTTGCTAGGATTTAATGCTAAATTTTGATCCTTGGCCATTGATATTGATATAGTTTCCATTTGATTTAAAAATCTAGTACAACATAATTCTCCACCACAAATACCAATTCCGCCAATTTCTCTAGCTTTATCCCGAGCTCCAATTTGTCTAAGTTCAATTCTTGTATGATATACTCCTGCAAGCTTTCTTGCCAGTTCTCTAAAATCTACTCTTTCATCAGCAATAAAATTAAATAGTAATTGAGTCCTTTCAAAAGTAAACTGAGCATTGAGTACTTTCATATTTAAATTAAGTTCAGTAACAAACTTACGACATTTTTTCAAAGCAACTTCCGCATCCTTTAAATTTTCTAAATATTGATTTTTATCTTCTTCTGTTGCTTTTCTAATTATATTTTTTAAACTATCAAAATCATCTATATCTTCATAAATAGCATTAATTTTAGCATACTGTAATCCTTTATCGGTTTCAACAATAACATAATCATCTTTCTTTAATTCGTCATCACCTTTAAAGTTATATGTTTTATGCCCATCTTTAAATATTACCCCAAATACTTTCATGCACTCAACTCCATTTCTATTACAAATTTGTCTAACAATAACTCAATATTAGCATTACTATTTAAATCATCTAAAAATTTATTTAATAAATTAATTCTATTTAATATATCTTTATAATTCAAGAACTCCAAAAAATCTACATCTAATTTACTAAATAAATTACTTAAATGTAACTTATATTTTAATAATTCTTCATAAATAATAACTAATATTTGAAATACTTTCTTTATATCTTCTCTTTCGCTATAAATATTTAAGAGTTCACTTTTATTATACATTATTCTCATGCTTTTTTCCACTTCTATTTTTTTTATATAATTTCTAGCAACATCTAAATATGTTTTATTTAAGCTATTATCTACACTATCAATATTAAGATCATGAACATCATAAAAAACATTTAATATTTCACATCTACTTTTAATTGTATTAATTACATTATTAACATTATTAGTTATAAAAAAACCAATTATATTATCTTCTGGTTCTTCTAAAAATTTAAGCATTGTATTAGCAGATGCCGCATTTAATGCCTCAGCATTCTTAATAACATATATATTTTCTTTAGTATATATTGGTTTTGTACTAAATTTTCTTTTTAACTCAAGTATTTGTTCCTTTTTAATCATTTTTCCATCAGGTTCAATAATTATAAGTGATGGTAAAAAGTTTTGATTAATTAAGTTACAAATATTACATTTTGTACAATTTTCCAAATATTCTTTATTACAATTAATTTGTTTAATAGCTATTTTTAAATCACTCAAGCAATTCTCAATATTATTTGTAACAAGCAAATAAGCATGAGATAGCTTGTTCTCATGATACAATTTAACTATTTTCTCTATAGATTCTGCTCTCATACTTACTCCCTACAATAAGACAAAATATACTGCAATTAAAGCAAGTAATCCACACATTCCAAGGGCTGAGACTACAGTTACTGTAATAAAATTTATCGGTATAAATATCTTCAGACCTGAAACTAAAAGATTAAATGCATAAACTAAACATATTGCAAAAATTACTTTTTTAATAACTGTTATAATTATATCTTTCATACTACAATATATGTCTTATTTTCTTAATTATTCTGATATTTTCTTTCTATCTTCAAGTGCTTTATCTAGTGTAATTATATCTAAATAATCTATCTCTGCACCCATTGGTATACCATAAGAAAGTCTTGATATTAAAACATCCTTATCTTCAAATATCTTTTTAATATATAAAGTTGTTGTTTCTCCTTCAACTGTTGATTTTAAAGCTAAAATAAGTTCTGGCTTCTCTGCTTCATCTACCCGCTTTATTAAAGATGCTAAATTTATATTATCAGGACCAATATTATCTGCTGGAGAAATCAAACCATTTAAAACATGATATACTCCATGGTAATTACCAACTTTTTCAAAAGAAAAAACACTTTTATAATCTTCAATAACACAAATTAAATTATGATCTCTTCCATCATCTTTACAAATATCACAGATTTCATCTTCCGCTAAATGGCCACAAATTTTACATTTGCGAATTTTTTTCTTAACATTTTCTAAAGAAGCTGCAAAATTATCAATATCTTCTTCTTTAAAATTAAGAGTTGCTAAAGCAAGTCTCTCAGCGTTTTTTTCGCCAATCCCTGGTAGTTTTTTATAATAATTAATCAAATTTTCTAATGATTTTGGATATACCATCTTACATCAATCCACCAAGACTTGCATAACTACCTAATTCTTTTTCAGTTTCTCTATCAATCTTACTAAAAGCATCTTTAATTGCAAGTCTAATCATATCTTCTAACATTTCTTTATCATCATTATCAATGACACCTTCTTTTAAAATTTTAAAAGATTTAATTTCTCTCTTACCATTAAAACTAATTTCTACCCATTCACTTTTACCAGTAAATTCCATAGCATCAATAGCCTCTTTTTTCTTAGTAATTTCTCTTTGCATTCTTTGCGCTTGTTGCATAATTTGTTGCATATTCATAAATATCCACTCCTATTCTATTTCTACTTTTTCTATATCGAATACATCTCCTATTATATCATTAATATCACTTTTTGGAAAAGCATTTTCAATAATTTCTTCTATATATTCATATTTATGCTTATTCTTTAAATTATTAATATATTTTTCTTTTTCTAAATTCCATTTTTCTTCATCAATAAATACTAAAGTATATTTATCATTAATAAATTCATTAAACAAATTTATTACTTCATCTAATTTTTCATTAATTTCTTTATCTTTATGCTTAATTGTAGTCATAATTATCGCATATTTCGATGAAGCAGTAACAACTTTAGTATCACTTACTAATCCCCTAATTAATGCTGATGATAAATTATTAATAAAACTATCCCATTTTTCCTGAATATCTCCTAAATATTTTTTAGAAGCATCAACAAAACAATTATTAATTCTTATATCAATTATTCTTTCTAAATTACTTTGTTCTTTGTTTTCCTCATTTTGGATATTTTCAGGCTTTTTTTGGGCATTTTCTTGATTACGGTTTTCTACCTTTTCTATATTTTCTTCAATTTTTCTATTTTTTTCTTTATCTTTATTTAGATCTAGATTAATTTCATTTATACTATTATTATCACTAACATTTACATAACCTAAAATTAATACTTTTATTAATAAATATGGCTCTATATTAATATTAATTTTATTCATCAAATCATTTAATTCTAAAATAATTTTTTTACAAATATCATATTTTAAATTACCACTACTACCATTATTTAAAATATCTACCGCTTTTCTAGCTAATTCCATAACTAATTTTTTAATAACTACTTTATAATTTAAATTGTTTTCTTGAAAATTACTTAGAATTTGATCAATTGTTTTATAATCAAATTTATCAATTGCCTCAACTAAATCTGCAATATTTTTATTTGAAATACTACCTACTTCTTTAATTACTAAATCTGATGTAATAGTAGTAGCATTTTTAGATACTTGATCTAATACACTAAGAGCATCTCTAAGTCCCCCATCAGAAAGTATTGCTATTTCTCTTAAACCTTCAACATCATAAGAAATACATTCTTTTTCACAAATATCTTCCATTTGTTTTAAAATATCTTCTTCGTTAATTTTTTTAAAATCAAATCTTTGACAACGCGAAAGTATTGTTATTGGTACACTTTCAATATTTGTAGTTGCTAAAATAAAAACAACATGTGCTGGTGGCTCTTCGAGCGTTAAAAGTAAAGCATTAAAAGCACTTTGACTAAGCATATGAACTTCATCTATTATATAAACTTTATATTTTAAAGATGTTGGCATTATTTTAACATTATTAATTAGTTCTCTTATTTCTTCAACACCATTATTTGATGCAGCATCAATTTCAATAATATCAGGATTTCCATTAAAAGCTAAACAATTTTCACATTCGCCACATGCTAATCCATCCTTATTATTCAAACAATTTATTGCCTTTGCTAGTATTCTAGCTGTTGATGTTTTGCCAGTTCCTCTTGGTCCCGAAAATAAATATGCATGAGCAATCTTATTTTCAATTATTGAATTTTTTAAAATTTCTACTATTGATCTTTGTCCAATTAAATTATCAAAACTATCAGGACGATATTTTCTGTATAAAACTCTATAACTCATGGCTGCCTCCATATATAAAATTATATCATAAATATTACTTTTTTTCTCGTAAATTCTTAAAAAAACTTTGTAAAATTTCTAAATATATCTTACTCATTTCATCATTTTCATATTTTTTTATAATTGTTTGATCAAATTCATGTTTTGTAGAAAGTTTATCAAGTAAATAATAAACATTTGTAATTCTAGATTGCTTAATTACTTTCATACACATACTACAAGGTTTTAAAGTAACATATAAATCGCTTCCATTTAAATTCCAATTATTAAGCTTTTTACTAGCCATATTTATAGCATTAATTTCCGCATGTCCTAATACACTTTCTCGCTTTTCTCTTGTATTATATCCTTTTCCAATAATAACACCATCTTTAACTATAATTGCTCCAATAGGAACATCACCATATTTTAACGATTTCTTAGATAATTTAATTATCTCTTCAAAATATTTATCCATAATTATTCTCCATAAATAAAAAGTGCACACAAACAGAGGCTGATGTGGCTGCTATTTTCCAATCCTGACCAGGTTACAGCATGTTTGTTGCACAAATAAATAATAACAAATACTTTTACTAGTGTCAATATCCAAATTTTTAATTAAAATTATTATTAAAATAAAATATTTTTTGTTGATAACTTAATAATTAATAACATTAAATTTAAAAACAAGTCCAAAACAGTCCCTTTTTTAGGGAAATTTAATTATGAAATTTTTTTGTTTGTTTTTACAACTTAAATAAAATTACATTTATTTAATTAATTAAAATTTATTTCCCGGGAAATATTTCCCAAGAATTTACACGTTATGTTAACTAATTATTTCCCAAATACATATTTAAACTTATATTATTAAAATTACAATAATAAAATTTAAAAACAGTGTTAAATTATCCCTATTTTTAGGGAAATCTATCATGCCAAAAACAATAAAATTTTTTTTCATTTTAATTAAATGCCTTATAATTTTCTAAAAGTTTACATATTATGTTAACTAAATATTTCCCAACTTTTTGAAAGAACAAATGTTCGCTAATGTTTCACGTGAAACATTAGTCACTCAATAAAATAATAATAATTAAACTATTAAATTATAATCTAACTTATATAATAAATTTTGTTTAATACTAAATAGTTATCAACACAATGTTTCACGTGAAACATTGTATATTACATAATATGCAATTTTAAAATTATTAAATATATATAAATTAATGTAATTTAAAATAAAAATATTTAAATTATGAATATTAAATTTATATGTTTCAAATAAAACATATACAACAAAAGATATATAATTGAATTCTTAATAAACACTTTATATAAAATATTAGTTATCAACATAATGTTTCACGTGAAACATTAAAGTCTATTAAAATAAATATTAAAAATAAGAATGATATGTAATAATTAGTTCAAATATCATTAAGTTTATACTTATATACTTCACTAAAATAAAAGAATACAATAAAATTTGATCATATATAAAAAACAAAATATAAAAAATAAGGCAAGATATTTATTAAATAATCGTCTTGCCTTATTTTTATTTACAGAATGAATAAGTTAAAGTTAAAAGACATGATTTATAGTGAATACTTTATTAAAAAATAAAAATTACGTGAACCAATATGGTTTAAATTATATCTAATATAAGAATAATGAATACACAGCAGGGGATGAATAAGATGGATGAAATAAAACTTGTAAGAAAAAGCAAAAAAGGAAATAATTTAGCTTTTTCAACATTAATTAAAGCTTATGAAAAAGATTTATATAAAGTAGCTATAGCTATGACTAAAAATGAAGAAGATGCTCTAGATTGTATACAAGAGGCTATACTTCAATCTTACATAAGTATAAAAGATTTAAGACAAGAAGAGTATTTTAAAACCTGGTTAATAAAAATACTTATAAATAAATGTAATGATGTAATACGAGCAAATAAAAATATAATTTACATAGAACAAGAAAAAGAAGAAGGATACAGTGAAAACATAGAACAAAGTGTATCTTTAAGGGAATGTTTCGATAGATTAAAGCCAGATTATAAAATAGTGATGATAATGTATTATGACCAAGGATTTAATTCAAAGGAAATTAGTGAAATATTGAATATAAATGAAAATCACTATCAATATATTATTAACATAAAAATAAAAAAAGTCAATACCATTAATAATAAATGTTAATTGACGATGATTATCAATGGTGATAATATACAAATATAACTAAGATAATTAAGAGGGAGATAGATATGAAATATATAAAATCAATATTATCAGTAATGCTAGTTACAGTATTTATTATTACATCTGGAATAAATTCGAGTGCATTAGAATTAAGTGAAGTTGAAAGTGGAATTTATGAAGTACAAAATGATGTAAATCATGAAAGTGAAATAGGAATGAGTATGGCAAGAAGTTACTTAGATCCAACTATGAAATTAGAGATTAAAGGTGGTAAAGTATATTATACCATTAAATTTAGTGGTGCAAATTATATGAAAGACCACAAAATTTCAATAAATGGTGAAAATGTAAATCTTGATATAATCAATGAAGATAATGAAAACCATACAATAGAATTAGGTTTTGAAACAGATACAATAGAACCAGATATGAAAGCTAGTATGTATGTAGATGCTATGGGTAGAGATGTTGAGTTTGGAATAATAACTAAAACAGATACTTTGAATTTAATAGAAAAGATAGAAGAGCCTAAAGAAGAAGTGGTTGAGGAAGAAGTAGATTCAACAGTTGAAGCAGTAACTGATACAAATAATAATAACACTATCTTATATGTAGGTATAGGAGTAGTAGTTGTTTTAGTAGCAGCATTTTTTATAATGAAGGCTAAAAAATAATATATGAAATCTAAAATTTCTAAAATATTAATAACAGTGGGGCTATTAATTTGTGTAGGCTCACTATCTATAAAGGGCTATTCAAAGTATCTAGAAAATAAATCAACTAAAAGTTTTGAAGAAAAAATAGATAAAAATGCTAAAGAATCTAAAGAAGATGATTTTACAAATGTAAAAGCTGGAGATGAGATAGCAATTATAAATATACCATCTATAAAACTAAACACAGTAGTAGTTGAAAGTATTGAAAAGCAATACTTAAATCATTATGTTTGCCACTTTGAAAATACTGCTATGCCAGGAGAATATGGGAACTTTTCTTTAGCAGGTCATAGTAGTTACAGATATAATGAAGTATTTAATGAACTTCATAAAATTAATTTAGATGATGAAATAATAATAAAAACTTTAAACAATGAATTTACATATGTAGTAAAAGATATTTTTGAGGTTAATCCTGAGGATACCTTTGTATTAGACCAAGACAATGAAATAAAAGAACTGACAATAGTTACTTGTACTAATAAAGGTAAAGACAGATTAATAGTTAAAGCTGAAATAGTTGAAGATAAAAATAATAAATAGGAGAGACATTATGAAACTTAAAAAATATATAACTTCTATAGTTATGATGACATTATCACTAGCTTTAACTGTAGGATGTTCAAGCAGTGAAAATAATGATATACAAACTAGTGAAGTAAAACAAGGTGAAGAAGTTGTAGTTGCAACTTCAGTAGCGGTTACAGAAATATTAGATAAATTAGGTGTAAAAGTCCGCTCCATCGAAGTGAATGTATTACAGCGGTGTGCAGCCCATTTAGCATCCAAAACAGATCTTATGGAGTCTGTCGAATTAGGAAAAAAAGCCGTTGCACTCT
>UREA01000018.1 GCA_900546715.1 uncultured Mycoplasmatota bacterium
TTTAACTTGGGGTAAGGGGAAGTCTGCCCTTTTTAGTATTTTTAGCTAATTTTTTTCAATTTTTATTTTTCAGATTATTACTCCTTAAATGATAGTCCTAATTCAGCAACTTTATCAAGAACTTCTTTTAAAGATTTCTTACCTAAGTTTCTGATCTTAGTAACTTCTGATTCTTTTTTATTAACTAAATCTTGAACGGTATGAATACCAGCTCTTTTTAAACAATTGTAAGCTCTAACTGAGAATTCTACTTCTTCAATTGGAGTTTCAAGTGTTTTAGTCATATTATCAACTTTCTTTTCTTGCATTATACCTGTAATATTACTTATTGAATTTAAATCAGCAACTATATTAAAGTGTTCAATTAAAATTTTAGCCGCAAGAGCCATAGCTTCTTCTGGTAACATAGATCCATTAGTTGATACTTCCATAACTAATTTATCATATGATTCATCTTGACCAACACGAGTATCTAGTACTTCATATTTAACAAGTTCAATTGGTGAATATGAAGAATCTATTGCAATAATGCCAATTTTGTTTTCAGTAAGTTTAGCTTTATTTTCAGCTGCAGGAACATATCCACGACCATTATTAACAGTCATTTCCATACTTATTTTACCCCCCTTAACTAAATTACAAATAACTAAGTCTGGGTTCATTATTTCAACATCAGCATTCTTTTCAATGTCTGCTGCAGTAACTGGTCCTTCAGTTGATTTAACTAATCTTAATGTTTGGACATCTCCGGTATAATTTTTAACTACTAATTTTTTTAATGCAAGTACAATACTTGTTACATCTTCCACAACACCTTCAATTTTTTGAAATTCATGCATTACACCATCAATTTTAACAGTTGTAACTGCACTTCCTGGAAGACTTGATAATAATACTCTTCTTAGGGCATTACCTATAGTTGTACCAAAACCTCTTTCTAGGGGTTCAAGTTCAAATTTTGCAAAATGATTACTTTCTTGTATTTCAGTAATCTTATAGTCTGGTTTTTCAAATTTAATCATAATCCACGTTCCTTTCTTTAATTAATTTCTAGGTCTTTTTGGTGGACGGCATCCATTATGAGGAATAGGTGTTTCATCAACAATACTTGTAATTTCTAATCCTGCTGCTTGAAGTGATCTAATTGCATTTTCTCTTCCTGGTCCAAGGCCTTTAACATAAACATCTACTTTTTTAACTCCTGCTTCAACTGCTGCTGCAGCTGCTGCTTCACTTGTTAAGCCTGCAGCAAATGGAGTTTTCTTCTTTGATCCTTTATAACCAATACGACCTGCAGATGACCAACTTATTGCATTACCATCTTTATCACAAATAGTAACTATTGTATTGTTATAAGTTGAATGAATATGTGCTTCTGCTTCTGGAATATTTTTCTTAACTTTTCTTTTTCTTCTATTATATGCCATATTACTTACCTACTTTCTTTTTATTAGCTACTACTTTTCCTCTACCTTTACGAGTATGAGCATTTCTGTTAGTTCTTTGACCTCTAACAGGTAGTCCTTTTTTATGTCTAATACCTTGATAACAATTGATTTCCATTTTGTTTTTAATACTCATTTGAACATCACGACGAAGATCACCTTCAACAGTATATTTATCTACTTCTTTTCTTAATTTTTGAACTTCATCTTCGGTTAAATCTTTAATTTTTTTACTTGCATCAACTCCAGCATCTTCACAGATAGTTTTAGCTAAATTTCTACCTATACCATAGATTGCTGTTAAACCAATACAAGTATGTTTTTCACCTGGTAGTTCAATATTTTTAATTCTTGCCATATAATCCTCCTTTAACCTTGAACTTGTTTATGTTTAGGATTTTCACAAATAACCCTAACTTTTCCTTTTCTTCTGACAATTTTACATTTCTTACAGATTTTTTTTACACTTGGTCTAACTTTCATAATTTCACTCCTTATCTATTATTCCATTTTATTATCCCACGTTCTAAATCGTATGGTGAAAGTTCTACTGTAACTTTATCACCTGGTAGAATACGAATCATATTCATACGCATTTTACCAGAGACGTAGGCTTTTACAGTATGTCCATTTGGAAGTTCTACAAGATAATCAATACCTTTTAAAACTTCAATAACTTTACCTTCAACTTCAATTTTATCTTTTTTTCCCATTTTTTAATCTCCTGTTAATATTTCATATCCGTCTTTTGTAACTAAGACTGTATTTTCATAATGCGCAGCATATGCACCATCAGCAGTTTTAACTGTCCAATCATCATCAGCAACATATACATGTTTAGTACCTAAATTAAGCATTGGTTCAATACATATTGTCATACCTGCTTTAAGTCTCGTCATATTATGATTATCAAAGTTTGGAACATCTGGTTCTTCATGCATGTTTGTACCAATTCCATGACCAACTAGTTCTTCAACAACTGATAAGCCATGAGAGTGAGCATATTCTTCAACTGCCACAGAGATATCTCTAATACGAGCTCCTTCTTTAACCTGACTTACTCCAGCATAAAAGGCACCTTTGGTATCTTCAACTAATGCTTTAACATTTTCTGGAACACTACCTATAATATATGTTCTTGTTGCATCAGCATGATAACCTTTATATGATAATACCAAATCAACTGATACAATATCACCATTTTGAAGTACTCTACCCGAAGGTATTCCATGAACTACTTCATCATTAACTGATACACAAACACTTTTTGGATATCCTTCAAATCCGAGTGTCGAAGAAATACAATCATTTTTCTTAAGAAATTCTTCAACTATTTTGTTTATTTTATCAGTTGTAATTCCTGGTTTAATATTTTTTTCTATTTCTTTGAAGCAAAGAATATTTTTCTCTCCAGCTTCACGCATTAGTTCGATTTCTCTTGCACTTTTAATACTAATCATTAGCTACCTCTAAGATACTTTCAAATATATCTTGTACATCTTTATTAACATCTATTTTAATTAATTTTTCTTTATCTTCATAATATTTTAATATAGAATCGGTATTATCTAAAAATGTTTTAAATCTTACTTTGAATGATTCAACATTATCATCATCTCTTTTTATTAGAATACTTCCACAATTATCACAAATACCATCTACTTTTGGTTTAAGTTTATCTATATTAACATTATAAGATTTTCCACAATTACAAGTAAGTCTACCTGTAATTCTATTTATAGCTTCTGATTCATCTAAATCTAGATAAATAACAATATAATCGTCTGTTAAGATTTCATCTAAAGATTTGGCTTGATTAAGAGTCCTAGGAAAACCATCTAAAATAAATGGTTTTCCATCGGTACTTGTAAGTTTATCTTTAACTAGCTTTATAATTAAATCATCACTAACAAGTTCGCCTTTATCTATAATATTTTTTACTTCCTTACCTATTTCGCTACCAGAATTAATAGCTTCTCTTAGCATATCTCCAGTAGAAATATGGTTATATCCAAATTTTTCTTTTAACATATTACTTTGAGTTCCTTTACCAGCAGCTGGTGGAGCAATAAATATTATATTTTTCATTTTAGCCTCTTTCTTTTTGCCGCATAGCTACGGCTTACTAAACTACTTTCAATTTGTTTATATGTTTCAATAGCAACTCCAACAACGATTAATATTCCAGTTCCGCCGATTGATACGGTTGATGGAAGATCAAAAATCATAGAGAATACTATTGGTATTGCAGATAACACTACTAGGAATAAACTACCTGTGAATGTTAACTTACCTAAAGTATTACTAATATACTTTGATGTATCTTCTCCTGGTCTAATTCCTGGAATGTATCCACCTCTTTTATTTAGGTTTTTACTCATTTCATCAGGATTCATTTGCATAAATGTATAAAAATATCCAAAGAACATTATTAAGATTATGTATAAAATAAATCCTGTAAATGTATCATAATTTATATAAGTATTAACAAAATTAATAGCTCTTTCATTACCAATAATATTAACTATTGTTGCAGGTATCGTAATAAGTATTTGCGCAAATATTACGGGAATAACACCTGCTGAATTTATTTTTATTGGTAAAAAACTTTGTTGTGCACCATAAGCACTGGTACTTCTGTTTGCGTATTGAATAGGTATTCGTCTTTCTGCTAGTTGTATCCATATAATACCTACAATTATAAGAATATATGAAATAACAAACAGGATAAAGAAGAATATTCCTAAGCCTAAGCTATATGTATCAGCCGTAATAAATCCGTCGTATGCTCCAGTGAAGACACTTGGCATACTCATGATAATACCTGCCATGATTAGCATTGATTGACCATTACCTAAACCTTTATTAGTAATTTGGTCTCCCATCCATAAACAGAAGGCAGTACCAGCAGTCATAACTAGTGAAGTCTTAAGCATTGTGAATATATCACTACCATTCATAAAGAACACACACATTACATAAGCTTGAATAAACGCTATTATAATACCTAAATATCTAGTAATTTTATTAATCTTTTGTCTACCTACATATCCTTGTTCTTTTAAATCCTTAAAATAAGGAATTATATCCATTTGGAGTAATTGTGTTATGATTGATGCGGTGATATATGGAGATACTCCAAGGCCAAAAATCGCAAAATTACGAAGGCCTCCACCACTCATAATATTAAATATTTCTAAAAATCCTAACTCATCATATACTCGGGATGCCCAAGGAATAGTAATAGCACTACCTAAACAAAATATTCCTAGACAAAAAATGGTAAAATAAATTCTTTTTCTTAAATCTTTATTAGTTTTACTAAAAAGTTGGGAAAACCCACGAAACATCTAAATCACCTCAGCTTTGCCACCGGAATTTTCAATTTTTGTAACAGCTTTACTAGAGAATCTGTGAGCTTTAACTGTTAACTTTTTAGTAAGTTCACCATTTGCTAAAACTTTTACTCCATTAAGTTGTTTCTTGATAATTTTTCTTTCTTTAAGAATTTCTGGTGTTACAGTATCACCATCATTAAAGTGCTTTTCTAAATCTGCTAGATTAATTACTGCAAATTTAGTTGCAAAATTTTTATTATTAAATCCTCTGATTGGGATTCTTCTATGAAGTGGAGTTTGTCCACCTTGGAACCATGCAGGAATTGATGCACCACTTCTTGATTTTTGACCGTTTTCACCACGAGTGGCAGTTTTACCCATACCAGATCCTGGTCCACGGCCTACTCTTTTAGAAACTTTAGTTTCTTTACTTTTTGGTAAATTTTCTAATCTCATATTATAATTCCTCAACTTTCTTGCCACGAAGTTCAGCAATATGTTCTGGTGTTCTTTGCATCTTTAATGCATCAAGTGTTGCTTTAGCAACATTTACTTGAGTATTAGCTCCAAGTGATTTAGCAACAATATCCTTAACACCAGCTAGTTCTAAAACAGCTCTGGCAGCTCCACCAGCAATGATACCACGACCTTCTTTAGCAGGTTTGATTAATACTACAGCTCTACCAACTTTAGCCATCATTTCATGGGGAACAGTTCTGTTATCTTTTAGGGCAACTCTACATACATTTTTATTAGCTGCTTGAATTGCTTTTTTAATTGCTTCAGGTACTTCATTAGCTTTACCGCTACCAATACCAACTAGTCCTTTTCTATATCCAACAGCAACAGTTGCAGAAAAACGGAAGTGTCTTCCACCTTGGGTAACTTTAGTTACACGAGTTATTGAAATAACTTTTTCTTCAAGTAAATTTTTCTTATTTTCAAATTTATTATCTTTTCTCATGTTACCTCCTAAAATTCTAATCCTGCTTCTCTTGCTGCATCAGCAAGGGCTGAAACTCTACCATGATAAGCGTATCCACCACGGTCAAATACGACATTTTTAATTTTTAATTTTAAACATTTTTCAGCAATATCTTTTCCTACTGCTTTAGCAGCTTCAATATTACCACCATTTTTAATTTTTAATTCTAAATTTGAAGAACTTGCTAGGGTTGTTCCTGTTACATCATCAATAACTTGAGCATAAATTCCTTTATTTGATCTAAATACATTAAGTCTTGGACATTCTTTAGTTCCAGAAATATTCTTACGAACTCTTTCGTGTCTTCTAACTCTTGCAACATTTCTCGCTTCTTTTTTAATCATTTCCTATACTCCTTCCCTAAGCCGCTTTCTTACCTTCTTTACGACGAACATGTTCATCTTTATAACGAATACCTTTACCTTTATAAGGTTCTGGTTCTCTTATCTTACGAATATTCGCCGCAAATTCAGAAACTTTTTGCTTATCAATTCCATGAATTGTAATTTCAGTATTTGATTCACTAGTAACAGATAAGTCACTAGGAGCAACAAGCACTACTGGGTGAGAATATCCAGCATTAACAGTAATTTTATTACCACTAACATTAAAACGATATCCAACACCAACTGCTTCTAATCCTTTAGAAAAACCTGCGTGTACACCAATAATCATATTATTAATTAATGAATTAGTAGTTCCTTGCATCATATTAGCTTTTTTGCTTTCCTTAACTTGTTTAGTTAAAACAGTATTATCAACTACTTCAACATTAATTAAATTACTAAATGTATAACTTAATTCTCCTTTAGGACCTTTTACAGTAACATTATTTCCATCAACACTAACAGTTACACCTTCAGGGATAGTTAGTTTTCTTTCACCAATTCTACTCATAATTCCTTACCAAATATAGGCAAGTACTTCACCTCCTAATCCCTTAGCTCTAGCTTCCTTATCAGTCATTAAACCTTCAGAAGTTGAAATTATAGCAATACCTAGTCCATTTAGTACATGAGGAAGTTCATCAACTTTAGCATAAACTCTTAAACCAGACTTACTAATTCTTTTAAGTCCAGTAATAACTCTTTCTTTCTTAGGTCCATACTTTAAAGTCAATGTAAGTTTATCACCATTACTATTCTTTTCATAAGTATAATCTGCAATAAAACCTTCTCTTTTAAGTATTTCTGCAATACCAAGAGTCATTTTTGTACCTATAACTTCAACTGTTGCGTATTTCATTTGATTAGCATTACGAATACGAGTTAACATATCTGCTATTTTATCTTGTACAAACATTTTATTCCTCCTTACCAACTAGATTTCTTAACACCAGGTAATTTACCTTCATTTGCTAGTTCTCTAAAACAAATTCTGCAAATACCATATTTTCTTAATACTCCATGTGGTCTTCCACAACGATTACATCTAGTGTAAGCACGAGTACTAAACTTAGGTGTTCTTTTGTTTTTTACTATCATACTTTTCTTTGCCATAAGTCCTCCTTAATTCTTGAAAGGCATTCCAAAGCCTTTAAGTAAACTTTTAGCTTCTTCATTGCTCTTTGCAGTTGTTACGAACACGATATCCATACCACGAACTTTAACAACATCATCATATTCAATTTCTGGGAATATAAGTTGTTCTTTGATACCTAAAGTATAATTACCATGGCCATCAAATGAATGAGCAGATACTCCACGGAAATCTCTTACACGAGGAAGTCCAACTTTAACTAACTTTTCAAAGAAATAATACATATTTTCTCCTCTTAAAGTTACTTTTACACCAACAGGTTGACCTTCTCTTATTTTAAATCCAGCGATTGACTTACGAGCTTTTGTAACAACAGGTTTTTGACCAGTAATTTGAGTTAAGTCATTAACTGCTGCTGTTATAAATTTTTCATCTTTACTTCCTTCACCAGCACCAATATTAACAATAATTTTTTCCAATTTTGGTACTTGCATAACTGAAGTATATCCGAATTCTTTCATTAATGCAGGAATAATTTCCTTAGTATATTTTTCTTTAAAATTACTCATAACTACTTACTCGCTTTCCGAGAAGCTGTTTTAGAAGTTTTTTTAGTTTCCTTCTTTTCTTCTTTAGCTTCTACTTTTTCTTTTTTTTCTTGAGCTTTTTCAGCTTTCTTAATTTCTTTAGCTTGGGCTTCAGTAATTACTTTAACATTAGATACATGAATTGGAGCTTCAATTTCAAAAATTCCACCCTTATCATTTGTAGTTCTAGGTTTACTATGTTTTTTAACAATATTTACACCTTCAACTACTACTTTATTATCTTTTTTTAATGTTCTAATTACTTTGCCTTGCTTACCCTTGTCTTCTCCAGTAATTACTAAAACTGTATCATTAACTTTAACTTTCATTTTTGCCTCCTATAATACTTCGCTAGCAAGAGATACGATCTTCATATAATCTTTTTCTCTTAATTCTCTAGCTACTGGACCAAGTACACGAGTTCCAACTGGAGATTTATCATCTTTAATTAAAACACATGCATTGTCATCAAATTTTATATAAGAACCATCATTTCTTCTTACGCCATCAACAGTTCTAACAATTACAGCTTTAACAACTTTTCCTTTTTTTACTGGACTATTAGGAATAGCTTTTTTTACAGTTCCAACTACTACATCACCGATATTAGCATATTTAACTTTAGATCCACCCATAACTCTAATTACAAGTATTTCTCTAGCTCCGCTATTATCAGCAACTTTAAGTCTACTTTCTTGCATTACCATAATAATACCTCCTAAAGGATAACAGCTTTACTTAGAATTTCTACTAGTTCATATCTTTTGGTTTTAGATAATGGTCTAGTCATTCTAATTCTTACTGTATCTCCTACTTTAGCTTCATTTGCCTCATCATGCGCTGCATATTTCTTAGAATATTTAACTTGTTTTTTGTATAAAGGATGTTTTTTAGAAGTTTCAACTAAAACTGTAATAGTCTTATTATTAGAGCTACTAATCACTCTACCAACTAATTCATGTTTTGCTTCAGTCATTATTTATTACCTCCATTTAGTTCTCTTTCTTTCAAGATTGTTTTCATTCTTGCAACATCCCTTCTTAAAGTTCTAAGCTCAACTGGTTTTTCTAATGTACCATTTGCTTGTTGCATTCTTTTTGTGAATAATTCTTCTTTTGTTTCGATTATTTTTTTGTTTAGTTCTTCATCGGATAATTTTCTTAAATCTTCAATTTTCAAGAGAATCACCATCCTTTACATCTTTTTTAACAAATTTTGATTTAACTGATAATTTATGAGAAGCAAGTCTAAGAGCTTCACGAGCAATTTCTTCAGATACTCCACTAACTTCAAACATAATCTTACCATTTTTTACAACTGCTACCCATTCTTCAACATTACCTTTACCTTTACCTTGACGAGTTTCTAAAGGTTTTTTAGTTCTTGGCATATGTGGGAAAATATTGATATATACTTTTCCACCACGCTTCATAAAACGGGTCATTGCAATACGAGCTGCTTCAATTTGTCTAGCTGATATCCAGCCACCTTCAGTTGCTTGTAAACCGTAATCACCAAAATGTAATTCTGTATTACCTTTGGCATGGCCATCATAACTTATTCTATGACTCTTACGATATTTAGTTCTTTTGGGCATCAACATTTTTATCAGCTCCCTTCATTTTTTTTGCAGGAAGAATTTCATCTTTATAAATCCAAACTTTAACACCGATTTTTCCATAAGTTGTATCAGCTTCAGCTGTTGCATAATCTACATCTGCTCTAATTGTATGTAGCGGCACAGTTCCTTCAGTATAACCTTCAGTACGAGCCATTTCTGCTCCTCCAAGTCTTCCTGATACACTTGTTTTACATCCTTTAGCTCCAGCTTTTAAAACATTTTTAATAGCTCTTTTTTGAGCTGATCTAAATGGAGCTCTAGCAGCAATTTGGTTAGCTATATTCATAGCTACTAATTTAGCATTTAAATCTGGTTTCTTTTCTTCCACAATGTTGATGTATATTTCTTCACCAACAAGTTTCTTTAATTTATTTCTTAATTTTTCAATATCTTCTCCACCGCGACCAATTATTACACCTGGTTTAGCAGTATAAATATTAACTTCACATCTGTCTTTTTTGCGTTCAATAATTACACTAGCAATAGCAGCATCTTTAAGATTTTTTTCTAAATATTCTCTGATTTTAATATCATTATTTAAATATTTAGCATAATCTTTCTTAGAATACCACTTAGACTCCCAGTCTTTATTAACACCAAGACGATATCCTATTGGATTTACTTTTTGTCCCATACTATTTTACTCCCTTCGCAGTATCACTTACACAAACTGTAATGTGACTACTTCTTTTATCGTGACGATCTACATTACCACGACTTGCAAACTTAATTCTCTTATAAATAGGTCCTGGATTAATATAGCATTCACTAACTCTTAAATCAGATTCATTTGCCCCATTATTATTTACAGCATTAGCTACAGCAGAATTTAAAACTTTAAGTATTAATCTACTAGCTTTAGTGTTAGTGTTTTCAAGAATTCCTCTTGCAGTTTCAACATCTTTACCTCTAATTAAATCCATAGTCATACGAGCAAGTCTAGGTTTAATTAAAGCGTTTTTATGAATTGCATATGCTTCCATGTTACCTCCTATTTATTTCCTGCATGGCCACCAAACTTACGAGTTTGTGAAAATTCTCCAAGTTTATGTCCTACCATGTCTTCAGTAATATATACTGGTATAAAATCTTTTCCATTATGAACCGCTATTGTATGACCTACAAAGTCAGGAAAAATAGTAGATCTTCTTGACCAAGTCTTAATAACAGTTTTCTTATTATTTTCATTCATTTCTTTGACCTTTTTCATTAATGATTCATCAACAAATGGTCCTTTTTTCAAACTTCTTGCCATAGTACCCTCCTATTTTTTCTTCCTACTTACAATAAGCTTTTCACTTTTCTTTTTACTCTTACGAGTTTTAACACCAAGTGCAGGTTTACCCCAAGGTGTCATCGGGCTCTTGCGTCCTATTGGAGCACGACCTTCACCACCACCATGTGGGTGATCATTAGGGTTCATTACTGAACCACGGTTAGTAGGTCTAATACCCATATGTCTTTTTCTTCCAGCTTTTCCAAGATTAACTAGTTTACTATCTTCATTTCCTACAACACCAATTGTAGCCATACAATTTCCAAGTACTAATCTTGTTTCGCCAGATTGTAAACGAAGCATTACATATTTTCCTTCACGTCCTAGTATTTGAGCACTAGCTCCAGCACTACGACAAATTTCAGCTCCTTTACCAGGTTTTAATTCAATACAATGAACCACAGTACCAACTGGAATATTCATTAAAGGTAAGGCATTACCTACTTTAATATCAGCGCCTTCGCCATTTTCAATTATATCTCCAACCTTTAGGCCATTTGGAGCAATGATGTATCTTTTTTCACCATCACGATAATTGATTAGGGCAATATTTGCTGTTCTATTTGGATCGTATTCAATTGTTGCAACACGACCAGTTACACCTGTTTTTTCTCTCTTATAATCGATTACACGATATTTTCTTTTAGCTCCACCACCAATATGGCGAACTGTCATTTTACCTTGATTATTTCTACCACCAGTTTTACTTGATTTCTTTAATAATGATTTAGTTGGAGTACTAGTAGTTATTTCGTCATTTGCAAGAGTACTCATGCCTCTTCTGCCATTAGTTGTTGGTTTATAATGTTTAATAGCCATAAATTCCACCTACCTTACATTTCTATAGAAGAACCTGACTTTAGTGTAACAATAGCTTTTTTATAAGTTTTAGTTCTTCCTGAGTATCTTCCAACTCTTCTTCTTTTTGATTTAGTATTTAATGTATTAACACTTTTAACACTTACTTTAAATGCTTCTTCAACTGCTTTCTTGATATCAGTTTTAGTTGCATCTTTAACTACTTTAAAAGTATAAACATTATTTTCTCTATTTGCCATAGATTTTTCGGTAATAACTGGTGCAATAATAATATCTGAATAATGCTTCATTATTTAAGCACCTCCTCTAATTTATTTACTGCTGGAACGTCCATAACAACAACATCAGCATTTACTAAATCATAGCAATTTACTTCATCAGCATAGATTACTAATACATTTGGTAAATTACGAACTGCTAAATATAGATTTTCAGCATCATCACTTGTAACAAATAATATTTTATTATCAAGTTTTAAATTTTCAAGAACTTTTAAAGCATCTTTAGTTTTAGTAGATTCCATATTGAAATTATCAACTACTACTAGTGCTTTTTCTTGTACTTTACTAGATAGAGCACTCTTTAGAGCAATAACTCTTTCTTTCTTATTAATCTTAAATGTATAATCTCTAGGACTTACACCAAAAGGTATTCCGCCGCCTACCCATTGAGTAGCTCTTGTACTACCTTGACGAGCACGACCAGTTACTTTTTGTCTCCATGGTTTTCTTCCACCACCAGAAACTTCACTTCTATTCTTAGTTTTTCTAGTTCCTTGACGAGTAGCATCAAGTTGTAAACGAATCATTTTCTTAAGACAATCTTCATTAATTTCGATATTCCAAACACTGTCATTTAATGTTAAATCTTTAACTTTTTCACCATTTAGATTCTTAACACTTATCTTTGTCATATTTAATCCTTTCTAAACTCCTTACTTTACTTCTTCAGAAGTTTCTTCTTCTGCAGTTTCAGTTGTATCTTCAGCTTTAACTTCTTCCGCTTCAGTTTCAACTGCTTCTTCAGTTGCAGCTTCTACTGCTTCAGTATTTTGTGCATCTTCTAAAGCAACTTCTTCAACTTCATCAACAACTGTTTCATAAGTTAAGATTTCTTTTGGATCTTTCTTACGAGAATTTTTAACTGCTGATTTAATTAACACTAATGAATTTTTAGCTCCTGGAACATTTCCACTAACTAAGATATAATTTTCTGCTTCGTTTACTTCAATAATTTCTAGATTTTGAATAGTAACAGTATCAACACCCATGTGTCCTGCTAATTTTTTACCCTTTAATACTCTTTTTGGTAACATTGTTCCTAAAGATCCAGGTCTTCTGTGGTAATGTGAACCGTGAGTCATAGGTCCACGAGATTGATTATGTCTCTTAATTACCCCTTGGAAACCTTTACCTTTTGTAACACCAGTTACATCAACAACATCTCCAATTTCAAAAATACTTGCTCCTACAGCATCACCAACATTGTAACTGGCTTCTACATCTCTTATTTCTTTTAAGAAGCGCTTAGGAGTAGTATTTGCAGCTTTAGCTCTTCCAGCTTCAGCCTTATTTGCTTTCTTTTCGCTTTTTTCAAACACGCCAAGTTGAATTGCACTATATCCATCTTTTTCTGGAGTCTTAACTTGCATTACTACATTAGGTTCAACTTCTACAACTGTAACAGGAATAAGTTTACCATCTTTAGTAAATACTTGAGTCATTCCAACTTTGCGTCCTAAGATTCCTTTCATAATTCTAATTCCTTTCTTTCTTATAATTTAATATTTACATCAACACCACTTGGTAAATCTAGGTGAGTTAATGCATCAACTGTTTCCTTACTAGGATTTTTGATATCAATTAATCTCTTATGAGTTCTTCTTTCAAATTGTTCTCTTGCATCCTTATATTTATGTACTGCTCTTAATACTGTAACTTTTTCAATTTCTGTTGGTAAAGGTACGGGACCAGAAATTTCGCCACCAGTTCTTTTAACAGTTTCCACAATTTTTCCGGCTGCAACATCGAGCAAACGATGATCATAAGCTTTTAAATTGATTCTCACTTTTGTACTTGACATCTGACATGTCCTCCTTTCGCCTATATCTAGTATAGACATACTCCGTACAAGTTCTCCAATTCACTATATTTCTTTACCAACTTACCCTAGTGTATCAGTAACCTTGCACATCAACGCAGTCATACGTCTATAATAATACCATTAAATTGTATGGAAATCAAGTAAAAAATTGCATTTTTTTCAAAAAATTTTCACAAAAATAAAAAGTTAATAATTTTATTAAACTATTAACTTTGATTCTTTATAAATTGAACTAATCAATTTTTCAAACGTATAGGATTTTCATAAGTTCCAGCACCTGAACTATATTCTACATCAGAATTCAAATAAAATGTTGGTCTAACAGTCCCTGAATTAGTTACAGATGTATTAAAACCATCAATAAATCCTATTGGAAATGCTTGCTCTATATCGCTAGAATTACGAGTAATAGTAAATTCTATAATTGCTAAATCCATCCAATTATTTTCTTTTATTGTTAAATCATAATAATTTAAAATGGTATTTGCCCAATATATTGGGCTAGCTGCATATCCATAATCAGAAATATACATTAAACCAATTTTTGCACTATATGTTTCATTATTGCTATTTGGCCCCACTTCATAATCATAAACACCTTTTATATTTGTTTGATATGCATTATCATAACCTATCCCTCCAACTTTCCAAGGATTATTTGAAATTAAATCAGACCATGATGTACCTAAAACATTCAAAAAAGTTCCATTTAAATTTGTAGAATTTAATACGCTAGTTCTCCATGTGTTATTTGAACTTGTATTTCGTCTATAATAAGATATTTGGGCTTGATTTCCTTTATAATAAGAATTAGTATTATTGGAAGTATACCTATAAGTTCCTCCCGTACCAAGTTGACTACTGGTAGCCAAGTCAGCTTTAATTAGTTTAACTTCATTATTAAATACTCCAATTATTCTGTATAGATTATCATAAGGACAAGTAGATTCAACGCTTCCAAAGCAAACATAATTATTCGGATTTATCCCACTATATCTATAAGAATTGTCATTAGCTTCTAAAGAACCATATGTTCCCCTACCATCATGTAAATATAAATCGTTTTCACCATCTATTCCAGTATAGTGGCTTATAATGTATTCTGATAAATATGTTACTTGCTCTGTCTGTACATTAAGGCTATAAACTTCGGATTCCTTCCTATTTATATCCACTACATAAATCAAAACATTATAATTTACACCACTATCCAATTCACTAAAAATATAAGTAGAATCATAGCTTAGAATATAATTATCTTCACCACCTATTGAATAATAATATCTTTTAATTTGTTCATTGCTGCTTATATTTAACGACAACGTAAATCCACTTGTAGTTATATTACTTACTTCAACACTATTTATAATAGGTCCACTCTCATCTGTAGTACTAATACTTAATTCATAAATATTAGATTTAGCATTTGTGCTGTCTAAGCAATAAATGCTAATATTATATTCAGTTAATTTATTTAAATCATTTATGGTTATTATATTACTGCTTGCTTCAGTGTATTCTTCACTATCATTTATACTATAATAATATTTACTAATACTGCCATTTTCACTTGTGGCACTTACTTCTAATGTAACAGATGATCCTGTTACATTAGTAATACTTACATTATCTATCCATACTCCATCATATTTATCGAAGTATACATAGCACCGATCCGAAGAATTACTTAATAAATTTACTGTATTATTTTGTGAGTTATATTCTAATTCTCCCCCATTTTCACAACCACTTAAAGATTCATTAAATATATATCCAGTCTCTGGCCATGTATTATCAACAGTTTCTGTGTATTCTCCGCTCCCCGCTTCTGTTTCATACATCATAGTAATCATATTGCCACTAATTACTTGCTCATCTTTATTAATATTAGATATTATATTATTTTCATCATTACTCATACTATTAAAGAGAATTATTGTTATAAAACCTAATGTTAATAACACACCACTTATCAACAATACTTTTTTATTCACGCACTACACCTCATTTATTTTATACAAGTATATTATAAACTATAAATTTATTTTATACAAGTGTATAAAAGACTTGAATAATACATTTTTTTATAATTAATGTAACAAGGAGTGATAAATACATGGAACAGCTTAAAAGCAAAGATATATTGGCAATTAATCTAAAATACTATAGATATCAACATAATTTATCACAAGAAAAATTTGCGGAAATGTTAAACAGTACATTACCATATATTAATCAATTGGAAAATGGTAAAAGAAAACCAACACTAGAATTACTAGATAAGTTTGCTAGCAAACTTAATATAACTAGTGCTGATTTAATTACATATAACGAAGAACATTATATTGTAGCCAAAAGAATTGACGAGAGAACCAAGAAATAACATCTGAAGTAGCTAGATTGTTTTCAGGTCACTTTTCGACCGGTTTTCGACCGGTCGGTATTTTTTTCAGCTACTTTTCGGCCGGTATTCGGCCACCTCACCAAAAAACAGCAAGTATTTTGCTGTTTTATTGTAAGAATAATATTAAAGAAATTACAAAGAATAGTAGACCTAGAACCATAGTTGCACGACTTATAAATAATTCTAGTCCTCTTTCTTTAGCATGTTGGAATAAATTTTCATTGCCACCAGTTATTATTTGTCCGGCATCACTAGCTTTATTTCCTTGAAGTAGCACAATAGCTATTAAAAGGATTGATACTACTAATAAAATATTTTCTAACATATCTTCACTTCCTATTCTTCATTTTCACTAGATTTTGATTTTCTAGTTTTTTTAGTTTCTGTTTTTTCTTCCCCAGAATTGTTGTCTTCTTTTGGAGCTTCTTCAACTGGTTTAATTTCACCAGTTTTAACTATTGATTCAATTTGTTCTTTAGTGATTGTTTCATATTTCATTAAAGCATCACTAAGTTTGAAAATTAAATCTTTGTTATCTGCGATTATCTTTTTAGCTTTTTCATAACATTCTTCAATGATTTTTCTAGTTTCTTTATCTATTTCTAAAGCAACTTGATCAGAGAAGTTTTTAGATTTAGCATAATCTCTTCCTAGGAATACACCTTCACTCTTTTCTTCATATTGAACAGGTCCTAAATCACTCATACCGTATTCAGTAACCATGCTTCTAGCAATCTTTGTTGCTCTTTTAATATCATCGCTTGCTCCAGTGGAAATTTCATCTAAGAACATTTCTTCACTTACTCGTCCACCAAGAAGACCAGTAATTTGAGCAAGTAATTCATCTTTAGTATGAACAGCTATTTTTTCTTCTTTTGGAAGCATCATAGTATAACCACCAGCCATACCACGAGGAATAATAGTTATCTTATGAACTTCTTGAGCATCTTCAAGCTTTAAACCAATTACAGCATGTCCTGCTTCATGCAAAGATACTAATTTCTTTTCTTTATCAGTAATCTTTCTTGTAGTTTTTGCAGGTCCAAGTAATACTCTATCGGTTGCTTCATCTATTTCATCCATTGTAATAGCATTTTTATTACGACGAACTGCAAGTAAAGCCGCTTCATTAAGAAGGTTTTCTAAGTCTGCTCCACTAAAGCCTGGAGTTCTTAAACTTAAATTGGCTAAATTAACACTTTTATCTAATATTTTATTTTTAGCATGAACTTTTAATATTGCTTCTCTTTCGTTAGCATCAGGAAGACTAACTGTTACTTGACGGTCAAATCTACCTGGACGAAGTAGAGCTGGGTCTAGTACATCTGGTCTATTGGTTGCAGCAATAATGATGATTCCTTCATTTTCCCCAAAACCATCCATTTCAGTTAATAATTGGTTAAGAGTTTGTTCTCTTTCATCATGTCCCCCTCCAAGGCCAGTTCCTCTTTGGCGACCTACGGCATCAATTTCATCAATGAATATTAGACATGGAGCATTACGTTTTGCTTCTTTAAACATATCACGAACACGACTGGCACCAACTCCCACGAATAATTCAACAAAGTCAGATCCACTTATAAAGAAGAATGGAACATTTGCTTCACCCGCAATGGCTTTAGCAAGCAATGTTTTACCTGTTCCTGGAGGACCAACAAGCAAGACACCTTTAGGAATTCTTGCTCCTAGTTTTTCGAACTTCTTAGGATTTTTTAAGAAATCAATAAGTTCTGCAACTTCTTCTTTTTCTTCTTTTAATCCAGCAACATCTTTGAAACTCTTTTTGTCATTTTCATTACTTAAACGAGCTTTACTACGGCCAAAATCCATAGAACTTTTATTAGAGTTAGCCAGTTTCATAAATAAGAAATACATGACAACTACTAATAATACTAAAGGTAGTACATTAACTAAAATATAAAGAAATGGACTACTACCAGGGTCACTATTAGTATCATATTCTTCAATATTATTTTCATTAATTAAGGCTAAAACATTATCAAGTTCACTACCAACAACTTTAGCAGTAAAACTTTCTGTTTCTTTATAACCTTCTAGTTTACCTTCAATATAGTAAATAGATTCATCACTTTTAGGAGTAATGGCTATTTCAGTTACATTATTTTCTTGTAATTCAGTCATCAACTCACCAGTTGTAAGTTCATTTACAGTTGAACCTTGCATATTTAATGCTAATACTACAACTAATACCACTATTGCTAAAACAACATATGGTAATAGATTTTTAAAACTATCATTTTGTTTTTGTTTTACATTCATTTAATTAATTCACCTTGCCTCACATTTAATTATTATATCATATTTTTCTGATTTGTCTTTACAAAATTGTGATTTTTTTAAACTTGGAAGCCAAATTATATTATTTTTAGCATCTACAAGTATTGGAAAGTTATCTCTAATCTCCTTATTTATCTTATTATCTATAAATATATCACTCACTTTTTTAGTTCCTAAGTTTAATACTTGCATCTTATCACCATCACATCTTGTCCTTAGTTTAAGTGGTAAAGTTATTTCAGAACTATTCAGATAAATACAATTATTAGAGCTATTTCCTTCAGCACAATTATAGTAAAAATTAAAACCTAAAAATTCTAAATCTTTATCTAATATTATTTCTTGATATTCATTATTTTGTTTTTTTATTATTTTTAAGTAACCATATTCATTTATCCCTTGATAGCCATTATTTAAATCAATACTTTTATTACTATTATATATTAATTTTAGTAATTCTTTCATTTGGTTATCTGAGATATTAAAGTAATCATTTGACTGAATACTCTTAACTATTAGTTCAATTGTTTTTCTTTTAATAAAAACTGACTCATTAATTATTTTGTTAATAACTAGTTGGTTATCAACAATAAAATCTTTTTCTTTAATATAATTATTTACAAAGTTATCATATTCTTCTAATTCTTCACTAAATTTTAAATATTTTAGATGAATATACTCATCTTCATTCTTTAGAAATGGTAATACATTCTTACGATATCTATTTCGGGTGTATTTTAAGGAATCATTACTTTCATCAATTGCATAAGGAATATTTTCACTTTCATTATATTTAATTATTTCATCTTTGGTAGTTGAAAGTAATGGTCTTAAGGTAATATAATCTTCATTTTGGGTTACTCTTTTAATACCAATATAACCATTTAAATTACTACCCCGAGCAATACGCATTAAAATTGTTTCAATTAAATCATCACCATGATGAGCAGTAACTAAATAATTTGCTTTATATTTTTTTATTAAACTTTTGAAAAATTTATATCTTTTTCTATGAGCATCATCTTCACTAAATTTAGTATTTTGATAATCAAGTTCTTGTAATTCAAAAGTTACCTTATTTTTTTTGGCATAATCTTCAACCATTTTAGCTTCATTATCACTAACACTTCTTAATTTGTGATTGACATGAGCAACAATTAATTCTAAATTCTTTTTTTCTTTTAACTTAATTAATAAATTAAGTAAACACATAGAATCTGGACCACCACTACAAGCAATTATTACTTTAGAATTATCAGTGATGTTTTCTTCTAAAAATTCTACTTCTCTTTTCATTTAGCACCTTTATTCATATTCTTTAAATTAAAATATAGCATATCCATTATAAAGCCATCAAGAATTTTTGTAGGATCTGTTGATTCATAATTCGTCCTGTGATCTTTTACTAGTTTGTACGGCTCTAAGATGTAGCTTCTTATTTGACTACCAAAATTAATTGCTGCATCAGTATCTTTTAGGGCATTTATTTTTTCTTGTTCTTTTTGGTATTCTAACATATATAATTTATTTTTTAAAATACTTAATGCTTGTTCTTTATTTTTTAACTGACTTCTTTCATTTTGACAAGTTACTACTAATTTAGTAGGCAAATGAGTTATTCTTACAGCTGAATTACTAGTATTAACTGATTGTCCTCCCGCTCCACTTGAGTGATAAACATCAATTTTTAAATCTTCTTCTTTAATTTCAATATTGATATTTTTTTTAATCTCTGGAAAAACTGTAACTGATGCAAATGATGTATGTCTTCTAGCTCCAGAATCAAATGGGGATATACGCACTAAGCGATGAACTCCCGATTCATACTTTAAATAACCAAATGCATAATCACCGCAGATTTTTAAAGTGATACTTTTAAGACCTGCTTCATCACCTTTTGCCTCATCTATTATTTCCCATTTAAAATTTTCTTTTTCCGAGAACTTTTCATACATTCTAGCAAGCATACTAGCCCAATCACAAGATTCTGTTCCTCCAGCTCCGGGATGAATTTCTAGGTAACAGTTGTATTCATCAAATTCACCATTAAGTAAAGTTGCAATTTCTAATTCATTTATTTTACTTTCTAAATCATCGATATTTTCAACTATTAATGCAATTAAATCATCTTCATCAGATTCAATTACTTCTAGGCCTTCATTTATTTCTTTATTTAATTCAACATATAAATTAATTTCTTTTTTTAAATGAGCAATTTTAGTGTTGATAATATTAGCATTATCAACATTTTGCCAGAAATCTTCTTTTGTTGTAACTTGTTCTAAAGCCTTTAACTCTTCTTGCTTTTTATTTAAGTCAAAGATACCTCGCAAGTTCTGATGTTTTATTTTTAAGTTCATTTAATTTTAACATTAATTCATTTTTTTCCATATTAATCCCTCGAATATAGTATAACAAAGTTTTAGTAATAAATAAAGTGAAGTTTAAGTGAAATTAAGGATATGGGTTGTAATTTATTTAAAACTTTGGTATATTATAAATATGGTTACCCGAAATGGGTAGCATCAAGTTGTCTTGACGCTACATTTACTTGTTGGCGTCTTTTTTGTCGCTAGAACCATAGATGACCAGTATCAAAATGATTACCAGTAGATATAAATCTTCATTCAACTGTAAATCCCTCCCTTAGAAGGAGGAGTTAAAAAACGGATAACAGTGACGCCTCACCAAAATCGGGTAACGGTTATCTATTATAACTGTTATTTTTTTATTTACAAGCACTTCGACATGGTTCGACAAAACAAGCCAAAATTCGACATAGATTAAACATAAAAAGTAGCACATATTTGAAAACTATTTTACAATAGTTACCCATGAAATCAAATATGTGCTAAAATTTTAAGAAAGGAAACGTTAAAAATAATATGAAAACTAAAAAAACACTGAAGAACTATTGGGGTAACAGTTATCTATTATAGCTGTTATTTTTCCTTTTGCAAGCGTTTCGACAAAACTAGACACGCATCGACATAATTCGACAAAAATTAAAAATGTTGGTAACATTTAAGTTATCAACATTATTTTTTCCAAAGTCCATGGAGATTACAATAAGCATATACTTCTAATATTTCTTCATTATTAGATTTAGTAAAAGTAACACTTGGATTATCATTAGGTTTTAAATCAAAATGATATTCGCGATTGTTTGTAAATACATGAATCCACATAATATAGTGTTCTTCAGTCATAGGATGCAGAGTTTCACCAACAGTAACGGTTACTAAATTTTCATTTTCTTCTACAACTGGAACATGTTTTTCTACTGCAGCATCAGTAGTGTTTGCTACCAATTCTTCCATTGGTTTTCCACAACACATAAGTGGAACATTAGTATCATTAATAACTTCAACTATTTTGCCACAGATTGGGCATTTTAAAAATTTCTTCATAACTACCTTCTTTCTATAATCATTTTATCATAATTTATTCTTCATTTAAACTAATTGTGGCTATTTGGTTTATATTTCCCTCAGAATAAGTAATATCTACTACATCACCCGTACTAAGGAATGGTAAAATATTTTGACCGTTCTTAATTGATGTCATATACCTTTTATTTTCACTATCTGTGATGTAGTAATATGTGAAACCATCGATTACAGCACTAGTTATATCACTAATTGTAATGGTTGCATCAACTAAATTAGAAGCATCATATTCACTACCTACTTCATTTAAGTATGCATCAGCTGCTGCTTCAATACCTAAAGCTGAATCACTTACTACAACTTTTTGATAGTCTTCAACATCTACAAAAGCATACATTTTAACTAACCCGGCATTATCTTTTAAACTCATTAAATATGTTGGTTTATTATTTAAATTAACTAGAAGTGGGAATGATGCCTCATATTCTTTGTCTTGAACTAAACCTTCAGCTGATGCCATAGCACTGTATTCTTTAGCACCTGGAGCACTATAATAATGGGTTTCTTTAGTTCTTAGATTAACCATAACAAATCCAAGGATTGATTCATCGTTGGAAACAGATGTTATTCCAGTATATAAATAAACATCATCATTCATAACTAAATAGTTATAGCCTTCAGTTGTAACTGTAACATTCTTTTGACCAAAAATAGAGTTAATAAATCCTTCTTTATATTCTCCCCAGTTATCAAGTTGATCAATTATTAAACTTGATGGGTATGCATGATCTACCCAAGAAGGTATTTCTCCGATGGAATATTTTTCGGACTTACCAGTTACAGCATCAAGAATGACTACACCAGAGATTTCTTCTCGCATGCCAATACCTTTATATTTGATTGTTGGCACTATCCAATAAGGATGCCCCTCATTATCAATTTCAAATGAAGCTTCGGCAAAGATTGTTGTTGGATAACTTATTCTTAACTTGCGATATAAGTTTTCAAAAAAGTAAGCACTTGGCATATAATGCATACCTTCTTCTAGTGTTACAAGCTGTGCTTCACCATTAGTTGAATCAACAGTAATATAGCCTTTAATGCCTTCACTTCTATTAGTGAAATATTTAATAATACCATCATATTCTATTGGAGTTACTCGAATTATTTGATCATTATAATTAATTTGTGTGTATAAATCACTGACATAAAATTGACTTACCCATTCAGTTGCTTGACCCATAACTCTATCTCCAAGTTTTTGGCTACTTTCTTTGTCGAGCAAAGGAATTTTGGAAAAATCCACGGGAGCTACATCATCTGTGAAACTACTTGTTTCATCAACATAAATTCTTGTTGCATATTTACTAGCATTAAATATTGGAGATACACAAATATTAATAACTATAATAACTACTATAATTAAAACTCCAACAGATATAGATGCAGTAAAGTATTTTGGTATATTACTTGAATTAATTCTTCTTAAAGTAATTGCTTGATTTAATCCCGTTAAGAAGAATACAATTAGTACAAATATAGCAACAGTAAATAAGTATACCCAAAATGTAGGACTAGTTGGATTTAGTGGTGGTAACATAAAGTACCATAAAAGTAGTGCAAATAAAACTGATATAATTATTGGAAATATTTTTTCTTTCATATAGACCTCCTTAAATATTTTATCAAATATTCTATTATAAATCTATGTTATTTATAATATTTATAATTTCTAATCCATGTAGTTTTATTTTAATATCTTCTAATATTTTTAATTTCTTTAATTCTTCAAGATTCTTTAGTTTATATTTTATTAAGTTTTCCAATTCTTTATCATTAAAAATATAATATGCAGGAATATTTTTAGTATGAGCTTTAGTTTTCCTATATTCTTTTAATTTTTCAATTAGCTTATCATCATTATTAACACTGTTTTGATATTTTGCTACTAAATAACTTTCTTTATCTATATTAAGTTTTAATAAACCTTTAGAATAGAAAATATTTTATAATTTTTTCAAAGAAGTATCTTCTGATAAGTTATACAAATTGTATAAAAATAATATTTCATCAATGTCTTTATCTTCCAAATAAGTGTTGATATCTTTATTAAAATATCTTAAGTCGATTATATATATGTTTTCATAATCATTTAGTAAAAATGGAATAAAGGCATTAGCAAATGAATCTTTAAATAATAGTATAGAACGATTATTGTTGTTAGAAGTATGAATAGTTATTTCAGGATAATTTCCTCCGAGAAAAATCTGATATTGATCTTTGGTTTTTAATTTAGAAAAATCATATAAAGTATCAGATTTTTTTTGGTTGAAATTATAGGTAACTTCATAGTTAATTTGGTTTTTTGGATAAAACAATTCAATTTTATCAAATGCAGTATTACTATTTAGAACTTTAGAATATAGAGAACCTAAAAAGTCTGTTGATACTTCTTCTATATCATAAGAGTCCAAACCTTTTTCATAAGCATTATGCCACGCTTGATAAGCATAAAAGGCTCCGAGGGTTGTCCAGTGATGATCTGTTTTATAGTAAATGTATTCGTTTTTATGATTTTCTAGATTAGTTGTAGCATCGATAAAGGTAATTTCAGAATACTTTGAAGAAATATTTTTAATAACTTCTAACTCATCAATTGATGAAGCATTGGAAGGTAATTTATCTTGAAGAATTGAAAAAGATGAAGGAATTAGCATCGAATAAATGGGAGCAGCAACTTTACTTGCAAATTCATTTATACAGTTTAAATTATAATTTAATTGTTCGTAATTAAATGTACTAGGTAAAACTTTTTGAAGTAAATAGCCATATTTACCAATATAAACCTCATTAATATCTTTATTTCCCGCTAGAAGCATGATGTCAGTTTTAAATTCCATGAATTCATCACGAAATAATACTTGGTCATTGATGTAACTTTCGATATCACTCATAAATGAGCCATCTAGCAAATTGTTCAATGTAAATTCTGGAAATGTTTGCAAAGTTCTATTTTCGTTTTGAGAAAAAGTTTGATCTTCTTTAAAAAAGTAAGAAATTCCCATAAATGTAAGAAATAAAACGAAGGAAAAAGTTAAAATATAATTTAATATCTTTTGCATAGTACCTCCCTAAAATCTAAAATATAAGAATGGATTATAAGTTGAACCAACTAAAAAACTAAGAGATATGAAGAATAAAATAAGACAAATAATTATTTCAATTATCATAAATAGTTTATTGTTTTTTAATTTTTCTTTTATCTTTTTAAATATTGGAGTACAACCTATAATAGCAATTATAAATAAAACAAAATGGGTAGAAATTAGATAGATAGATTCAGTAGATATAATCTCGTTATTAAAGTTAAACATTATGCTTATATAATTTAGACCATCTTCTAGAGTTGGACAAGCAAAAATTACCCAACTAATAATTACAAAAAATAATGTGTATAGATGCCTGATAAAACTAGGCATTTTATCTAATACTTTTTTTAATACAAATTTTTCAATAATTAGTAAAACACCGAAGTATAGTCCCCAGACTACAAAATTCCAGCTTGCTCCATGCCATAGCCCTGTCAAAAACCAAACAATCAACAAGTTAATAACTGTTCTTGCTATAGTTTTTCTACTCCCCCCGAGTGGAATATAAACATATTCCTTAAACCATGAACTAAGAGAAATGTGCCATTTTCGCCAAAAATCTGTTATACTTTTAGCAATATATGGATAGTTAAAGTTTTCTAAAAAATGGAAACCAAACATTTTACCAAGGCCAATGGCCATATCAGAATAACCGGAGAAATCATAGTAAATTTGTAATGAATAACAAATTGCACCAATCCAGGCTAGACTAAGAGAAATCTCACTATATGGTAGACTGTGGATAGATTCCCAAATAAAACCAACATTGTTGGCAATCATGACTTTTTTAAATAAGCCAATTATAAAACGTTTGATTCCTTCGGAAAAATCAGTAATATTTTCCTTTCTATTTTCTAAACTTTCACTGACATCTCGATATTTTACAATGGGTCCAGCGATAAGTTGGGGAAACAAAGTAACATATGTTGCGAAAGAAATAAAGTTTTTTTGAGCTTTAACATTTTGTTTATAAACATCGATAGTATAAGACATCGTTTGAAATGTATAAAAAGAAATACCTATCGGTAAAGCAATAGCTAATAAAGAAATATTTGAATTAAAAAGGGAATTAATATTAGAAATTAAAAAGTCGCTGTATTTGAAGAAACCTAATATTGCCAAGTTACCTACAACAGAGACAATCAATACTATTTTGGCATATTTATCTTGATTCTTTTTTTGAAATTTATCTATTAATAAGCCATTTATATAATCAAACACAGTAGAAAATAGCATTATTAAAATATAGATTGGTTCACCCCAGGCATAAAATATTAAACTAGCAATAAGTAAAATAAAATTACGAAATCTTTTTGGACTTAGATAATAAACAATTAGAGTTATTGGTAAAAAGAAGTATAGGAATACTTGACTACTAAAAAGCAAGGCTATTCTCCTTCAATAACGAACTCTAATGTTCCTAAAGCTCCGACAGAAATTTCATATTTAGGAAATACAATTACAATTTGTCCTTCATCGTTTATATAAAATTCTTGAAATTCATCGATGTAATCTATAACAGAACCATCAATTAATAGAGCATCTTGAAAATATTTATCCATTTTAGAAATTTGTTTATCTATTTCATCAGCAATAATCTTTTGATAATCACTACCAAATATGTCTTGTAAATTTAATATTCGTCCTGTTTCTAAATCAATATTATAATAATATCCAATATTGTATGCACTTGCTAGGGTTTCGCTTTTATTAATCACAAATGAAGCAAACTTATCACTTAAGTGTTTAATTTCATAATTTATATTAACATATATTGGATAAAAATCTTCTGGATTTCCTCCGGTATCAATAAAAGCATCATAATATTCTTTAGCTCTTGTTTTAGAGGCTTCTACTTCTTCATCAATTAACTTAGATATTTCTAAATTTACTCTATTTTCTAAGTCATCATTTCCATTTAAATCGATGTGAGGAATTGAAACATCAATATATTCGTATTCGTCTTCAAAGTGATATTCTCTAAATGTAAAAACTTTACAAATATCACCAATGATATCTATTTCATACATAGTTTTAGCAAATACAGGAACTGTATTTAGAAATGTTACAAAAACTATGAATAAGGTGAGTGCTGTTCCTCCGAATATCTTAAGCCCCTCTTTTTTTTTAAGAGGAGTGCTTAAACCATCATATATTGCTTTATTCACCACTTCATCTAATTGTTTAGGAATTTCAATTTTTTCTTTTTTATAGTTCATATATATTCCTCCATATTTATTTTTAAAATTTTTAACGCTTTGTATAAGCGAGTTTTAACTGTATTAGTATTAGTTTTGGTTATTTTAGCTATTTCTTCTATTTTCATATCTTCAAAAAATCTCAATATAATTATCATTTTAAGTTTTGGTTCTAATAAATCCATAGCATGATATAATTCATCTTCTTCATTATATTTATCTTTGGTTTTCAAAGATGTTTCAAAATCTTGATAAGAACCTAGAAAAATTAACTTCTTACTTTTTTTAATTGTAGAATAGCATTCATTTACTAAAATTCTATAAAACCATGTTTTTAAATATTCTATATGCCTTAATGTGTATCTTTTTTGTAAAGCTTTTACTATTGCCTCTTGAACAATGTCTAAAGCTTGATCTTGATTTTTTACATAACTAAAGGCAACTCTAAAAAAATAATCTTGATTGTTTTTAATAAAATCTATAATTTCTTTATCGTTGCTAATTGATAACTTCATATATATTTATCTATAATTTTTTCAGCTTGATTATCATTAGATACACATAAAACTACATATTTTTCATTACTTTTAATAATACTTTTTTCTAAACGAGAAACTTCTTCAGGCACATAATTAGCAAAATTTTGTTTTTGTTCTTCAACCCGTTTTTCTAAAGAAGCTTTTACATCTTCTTCATCACTGGAATTTTTTAGAGTAATAATAGCTATTTCTTCAGATGTTGCACCACTGCCGATATAAATTAGATAATCTTCTACTTCTGGCATATCATAGATCTTAGAAATATCACCTGCAAATAATGTTAATTCATCATCGAAATCGACTTCTGTTAATAATTCATTTGCTAAATCATTAGGATTAAAAGATGTTGTTTCTTTACCACAACCACTAACTAATAATAATATTAAACTTATTAAAACAATTTTTTTCAAATTATCACTTCCTAATTATCTAATATATAATGAGTTTTCAAATATTGCAACCATTTATCGCAATAATTTTTATTTAAATGAATTCCATCAGTTGCAGCATCATCTGGTAAATAGCCATTTTCATCTTTGATTACAGATGAAATATCTAAATAATAAACACCTTTTTCTATAGCCATTTCTTTTAATAAATCATTATATTCATTTATTTTTGCCATTTTTATATAATCATGATTAAGAGATACTTTTTCACTTACAGGTAAGATAGATTCAACATAAATAATAGCATCGCTATTTATTTTTTTTATAGTATCAATTATTTCACCATATTTTTTAATAAATAGATAACTTGATTGCCAACCAGTTTCATTAATTCCTAACATTATATAAACTTTATTAAAAGAATCTTGGGCTAGAGCATCCATAATTGTTATTTTTTCACCATTTTTAGTAATAACAGGACTAGTAAATATAGTATCAACCATCAATCCTTTGTGAGTATAAAAAGTTGCATCAATGTTTTCATAAATCATAAAACCTTCAGTTCTAGAGTCACCGATAAAAACGGCATCAGCAAAATAAGTATCAGCGATTTCTTCTTGTAAAGGAACTGAATCTATTTGTGGTTCATCTTCTTCATCTTTAATTGGTTCTTCTGGTTCTAGTGGATTGGATTCAGGTTTTTCTTCTTTAGAATTATCACCTTTTAAAGAAATATTTTCTCCATTATTATCATTTGCATTTTCATTATTTTTAAATGTTTGGCTTGCAACTATACCCGCTATGCCTAATATAACCATGATTAATACGACAACAATTACATTCTTTTTTATATGCATTATTTCACTCTCCTATTATATTAGACATTTTAAAACGATAAAAAGTTTTAATTTTTTTAATTAATTAAACATATTATAATTAAAATATTATTTACGCAAAAACTTACCTTATTTCAGGTAAGTTTTATCTTGCATTTTTAGTTATATCTTTGTCAACCACCATGCAATAAATTGCATGGCTTGGTTTAGGTACTGGAAGTACATTTAATGAGTAAACTCATCCCAT
>UREA01000019.1 GCA_900546715.1 uncultured Mycoplasmatota bacterium
TTGATTTTTTGATAATATAATAATAACATAAAGTGGTTGTTTATACAAAATAGAGAGCAAAACGGAAGGAATATATAAACCTTCCGTTTTTAAGGATTAAAAACTGTCCAGTAATAAGATAAGATTGGTAGTTTAGTAATGTAAAACAATGAAACCAATAGTTAAATATATTCTATTGGTTTTTAAATTTAATATAAAAAAATTTATAAAAGTATTTCAAAATACCCGCAATATATGATAAAATAGAGTAGTACGAAGAGGTGTGCTGTATTATGGCTAAAATTATATCACTTGTTAATCAAAAGGGTGGTGTTGGTAAAACTACCACTAGTATTAATTTATCTGCTGCTTTAGGGAAATTGGGTAAAAAAGTACTTATAATAGACATGGATCCCCAAAGTAATGCTACAACTGGCTTGGGTCTTAATTCCAATGATTTTAAGTGTGATGTTTATGAACTTATCACAGGTAGATGTGAAGTTAAAAATGCAATTAAGAAGACTAAGTTTCAAAATTTAAGTATTATACCTGCAACAATTAATCTTGCGGGTGTTGATGTTGAGTTTGTCAAAAAAATGCTTGAAGATAAAACATTTGAACAAAATAGTCAATTAAAATTAAAATTAGATGAAATAAAAGATAATTATGATTATATTATCATTGATTGTCAACCATCACTAGGACTTGGTACTATGAATGCACTTGTTGCTAGTGATAGTGTAATAATACCAGTGCAATGTGAATTCTTTGCTCTTGAAGGTATTACACAACTACTTAATTCTATTATCATGGTACAAAATGGAATGAATCCAAATCTTAGGATTGAAGGAGTGCTTTTAACAATGCTTGATGGTAGAACTAATATTGGTCTAGAAGTTATTGAAGAAATTAGAAAGTATTTTAAAGATAAAGTATTTAATACAATAATACCAAGATTAGTAAGACTAGTTGAAGCCCCTTCTCATGGTAAACCAATCAATGAATATGATCCAATGAGTAGAGCAACTGAAGCCTATGCTAACCTTGCAAAGGAAGTGATAAGTAGAGATGGAAACTAAGAAAAAAGCTTTAGGGAAAGGTTTAGAACAATTATTTTCTAATTCAGTTATTGATTTTGATGACTTTGAAAAAGATATTGTTGAAGAAAATGAAGGTAATGTTGTTGAAATTAATATTGATGATATTAGAAGTAATCCTTACCAACCAAGAAAAACTTTTGATACAGAATCTTTAAATGAACTTGCTAAATCTATCGCTGAATATGGAGTAGTTCAACCAGTAATAGTGAAAAAAAGTATTAAAGGTTATGAACTTGTTGCAGGGGAACGAAGAACTAAAGCTGCTAAAATTGCAGGACTTAAAAAAATACCAGCAATAATTAAAGATTTTGATGATCAAGAAATGATGGAAATTGCTTTGATTGAAAATATTCAAAGGGAAGATTTAAATCCTATCGATGAAGCAACATCTATTAGTAATATTATTAAACTAAGAGGATATACTCAAGAAGAATTTGCATCAAAGTTTGGTAAAAGTAGAACTTATGTAACTAATATACTTGGTTTACTTAAACTTCCTGATGAAGTTAAAAAACTAGTTGAAAAAAGAAATTTATCTATGTCTCATGCTAGAGTACTTAGTAAAATAGAAGATAGCGATTTAGTAGTAGAACTGGCTAAAAAAGTAATTACAGATAATTTAAGCGTTCATGATTTAGAAAAAATGAGTCAAGAAGAAAGACAAGTTACAAAAAATATAAGTCCTAAAAAGAAAAGTATTGATACTAAATATAGAATGTATGAAAATGTAATAATGGATAAATTCAATCAAAAGGTAAGAGTAAGTAAAAATAAAATTGAAATATACTTTGATGGTATAGATGAATTAGAAGAATTATTAGAAAAGATGAACATTAAGTTTGAGGATGAATAATGAATATAATTGATTTTAATTTAAATGATGAAGTTATTATGAAAAAACAACATGCCTGTGGCACTAATTTATGGACTATTACAAGAAATGGGGCAGATATTAAACTGAAGTGCAACAACTGTGGTAGAGAAATACTTATGGATAGACTAGAGTTTATGCGAAAACTTAAAAAGGTGATTAAAAATGAAAAAACATCGAACTAAAGAAAGAATTGGGTTGCATCCAGTGATGATGCTCTTAGTGCTTTGTTTTATAACTATTGTACTAAGTGGAATTTTAAGTTTCTTTGATGTTCAAGCTACTTATAATAGAGTTTCATCATTAACTGGAGAATATGTTGTTACAACTGAAGCTGTAACTTCTTTATTTAATTTAAGTGGTTTAAAATATATATTTACAACAACAGTATCTAGTTTTGCTAACTTTGTTGTACTTTCCCATTTAATTATTATATTACTAGGTATTGGAATAATGGTAAAAAGTGGTTTTTTAAAAACTGTTATTACGATGCTTACTAAAAAGATGAAAAAAACAACTGTTACCTATGTTTGGGTACTTATTTGTATACTTGCAAGTATTATGGGAGATCTTGCTTATATTATCTTTATACCTCTTGGAGCTCTACTTTTCCTTTATGGCAAAAGAAATCCAATGCTTGGTATAATCACTTCATTTGCATCTCTTACTTGTGGTAGTGCCCTAAGTGTATTTTTAACAAGTATTGATTCAAGCTTACTTGATTATACATTAGTTAATGCATATATATTTGATAGTAGTTATGCTATTTCATCATTTGGCTATATCTTTGTTATGCTTGTTGGTATTATCCTACTTAGTTTAATTATTAGTAATATAGTAGAAAATTATATGGCTAAAAGAATGCCAAAATATGAGTTTCCGGAAAGTGACATTGAAGATGAATTGGTTATTACTAAAAAGAAAATGCGTGGTTTAATATTCTCTTTAGGTGCTGGTTTAATTTATTTGCTTATTTTTATTTATAATATTATTCCAGGACTACCATTCTCTGGAAATTTGCTAGATTATTCCCAAGAATTATATATTGATAAACTATTTAGTTATGATTCATTCTTTTCACAAGGTTTTGTCTTTGTTGTTGCAGTATTATTTGTACTACTTGGTTTATTTTACGGAATTGGAGCTAAAACAATAAAAAATAATAAAGAATTTGTTGATGCTTTAGGTCATTCTCTAAATGGTATTGGTAAGATACTGGTTATGATATTTGCAGTTTCCACATTTATTAACATTTTTAAAGAAACAAATATTGGTAATGTAGTTGCAGCATCACTTGCTAATTTAATAAATAATTCTAACTTTAGTGGACTACCTATAAGTATATTATTATTTATTACATCAATTATTGTTACTTTTGTTGTACCTAGTCCAATAAGTGGTTGGTCAACACTGGCATCAACCGTACCTACACTTATGCAAGCGGGCATTAGTCCCGAATTTGCTCAAGTTATATTTAGATTAGGTAATGCTGTATCGATTGGCCTAACTCCAGTGTTTGCTTACTTTATTGTTTATTTAGCATTTTTAGCTACTTATAATCAAAGTAGTAAACCAGTTACTTTAAAAGATGCTATAAAATACCAATTACCTTTTGCAGGAGCAACATGTGCCTTGTTCTTAGGAATAATATTAGTATGGTATATTGTTGGTATGCCACTTGGTGTTGGTACTAGCGTAGCACCATAGAAAGGGGGATAATATGAGTTTAAAAGCAGGAATTGTGGGACTTCCTAATGTTGGCAAATCAACACTTTTTAATGCAATTACTAAACAAAACATTTTAGCGGCGAATTATCCATTTGCAACAATTGAACCAAATGTGGGAACAGTTATTGTACCAGATGCTAGAGTAGATTACCTAACTAGTCTATATAACCCAAAAAGAAGTATTCCAACAACATTTGAATTTACTGATATTGCAGGACTTGTTCAAGGAGCATCATCTGGTGAAGGTTTAGGTAATAAGTTTTTATCACATATAAGAGAAGTTGATGCTATTGTTGAAGTTGTCAGATGCTTTATAGATCCCAATATTACGCATGTTACAGGTAAAGTTGATCCTGTAAGTGATATTGAAATAATTAACATTGAACTAGTCCTAGCGGATTTAGAAGTTGTTAATAATAGAATAGGTAAAGTAGAAAAGAAAGCTGGGGCTACGAAGGATAAATTATTAATGGCTGAAGTAGAAGTTTTAAATAAATGTAAAAATAATTTGGAAGCGAATATTCCTTTAAGAAGAATAAGTTTTTCGCTAGATGAACTAAAACTCCTTAAAAACTTTAATTTCTTAACCATTAAACCAATTATATATGTTGCAAATGTGAGTGAAGATGATATAGCTGTTGGTGATAATGAATACTCACTTGCTGTTAAAAATTATGCGGAAGCAGAAGGTTCTGGTGTAATAGTTATGTGCACTAAACTTGAAGCGGATCTTGCTGGCTTAGAAGATGATGAAAGAATAGAATTTTTAGAATCAGTGGGAATTAAAAATAGTGGTTTAGATAAATTAATATTTGCTAGCTACAATCTTCTTGGCTTAAAAACATTTTTTACTGTAGGTACTGATGAAGTTAGAGCTTGGACATTTAGGAGTGGTTCAAAAGCTCCAGAGTGTGCTGGTATAATTCATAGTGATTTTGAAAGGGGCTTTATAAGAGCAGAAGTAATGAGCTATGATGATTTAGTAGAATATGGTACAGAATTAAAAGTAAAAGAAGCTGGAAAACTACGAATTGAAGGCAAAGATTATGTTATGCAAGATGGTGACATCTGTTACTTTAGATTTAATGTATAATACTAAGATGGCATATAAACAATGCCAGTCTTTTTTATAAAAACTAATTTATTTACATATAATAATAAAAATGATATAATTTTATCAGGAGGAATATGAAAAATAATTTAATTAGTAAAACATTTTTATGGATGTGTTTTGGTTTGCTTGTAACATTTGCAACAGGTTATTTAACATCAACTAGTGAAGTAATGCTTGAAAATATTTTCTTAAACAGTTGGACATATATCATATTAATAATTGTTGAATTAGTACTTGTAATTGTCCTATCAGCAAGAGTTATGAAAATGAAACCTGCAACTGCAAAGGTCTGTTTCTTGCTTTATTCATTTGTAAGTGGCTTAACTTTTGCATCAATATTTGTAGTGTTTGAAGTTAGCTCAATTATTTTAGTCTTTTTAGTAACTGCAGTATTTTTTGCATTATTATCATTAATTGGCTATGTAACAAAAATTGATTTAACTAAAGTAGGAGTCTATTTGTTATTTGGTTTACTAGCGGTTGTTATAGTATCACTAATAAATATATTTATTGGTAGTTCTACATTAGAATTAATATTATCAATTATAATTATTGCAATATTTATAGGTTATACTATCTATGATGTTCAAAGAATAAAATATTTAGAAAATAGTGGATTACCTGAAGATAATTTAGCAATATATGGAGCTTTGGAATTATATTTAGATTTTATTAACTTGTTTCTTAGATTATTACAAATATTTGGAAGGAGCGATGACTGATGGATACAAGTTTAAAAAGAATAATAGCTTTTCTTATTGATATTATAATAATTAATATTGTAACAACACCATTAATTAACATTAAAGCTACTAATCCTTATATAGATGATTACAATAAATACTATACAGAATATACAGAATTAATTGAAGCTGCTAATAATGGGGATATTGATACTAATAGTGATGAATATAAAGATCAAGTAATTGACCTAAATTATAAAGTTAGCAGTTATGGTGTTGTAAGTCGTAGTATATCAGTTGTTGCTTCTATAATATATTTTGTAATTATTCAATATTTCTTAAAAGGTCAAACAATAGGTAAAAAGATACTTAAATTAAGAGTAGTAAGTAATAAAGATAAAGAATTAAATATAGGTCATTATTTTGTAAGATCACTTATATTAAATAATATTATATTTAGTATTATCTTAATTGTTGGTGTTTATCTATTTGGAAAGAATGGCTACTACAATTTATCAATGGTAGTAAGTTACTTACAATTACTTGTTATGTCTGTGATAATATTAATGGTAGTATTAAGAAGAGATAATCGTGGTTTACATGATTTTGTAGCTGGTACTAAAGTAATTAGTACAGAAGTAATTAATAATGAAGTAGAAGTAAAGGAAATACCTAGTAAAAAAGAAGAAAAAGAAACTATTGAAGTAGAAGTTAAAGATGAAAATAAACCTACTAAAAATAGTAGTAATAAAACAAAAGCATCAAAAGCTAAAACAACATCTAATAAAAAGAAAAGTACAAGAAAAAGTTCTGGAAATTAATCCAGAGCTTTTATTTTGTAAGAAAATACCATTAATTTTATTGACAAAAATTCTATCTTATTTTATTATTTATATAGTAGAGATACTAGGAAGGGATTGATTTATGAAAAGTAGTAAAATATCAACCATTGAGTTATGGCGTTTTATATTAACTGTTGCTATAGCTTTAGGTCATTTAAATACTTTTATATGGCGAGAATCTGGTGAAGATTTAATATTTACTGGAGGTAGAGTTTTAGCTTTCTTCTTGTTTTTATCTGGCTATTTTTTAATGGCTCATTATCAAAAACATAAAAAAGAAGATTCTGCTAAACCCGCCAAGGCAGCTTGGAAATATACTGGAGGAAGATTTAAAGCTTTATATCCAACAATATTTATGGGTGTATTATTTGCATTTATAGTAAGAAATGCTATCAGTGGTACTAAAATAACAGAAATTTTTGGAGTATTCATGGATTCTATTTGGGAATTCTTAGGAATATCCCAAATTGGAGCAGTAGGACTACTTGAACTTAAAACTGTTGTTGTTGAACCTGTTGCGGGTGTTTCTCAACTTTGGAATGGACCACTTTGGTATATATCTGCTTTAATTATTGCAGGATTATTCTTATATTATATTGTATCTAAAAGTGAAGATTTCTTCACAGGTTTGTTTGCTCCATTATTTGTTGTTTTAACTTATGCTAGTGTTGGTTTAACAGACATTGGATGGGATAGAACTAGTGTGAATGCTATTGGTTTTCCAAATGGACTTGCTCGTGTTATGGCAGGAATGTGTATAGGAATGCTTATCTATTATGTAGTTGATTACCTACGCAAAAAGAAATTTAGTGAAGGTATGAAACTAACATTTAGTGTTTTACATATAGGTATTGCAATATTCTTGATTTACACAATCTATGCCGGAATTTCTTGGAGTGAATTTACTAATGGAATAATATTACTATTATTTACTATAATTTTATTAACTAATAAAGATTATATTTCAGTACTTTATAATAATAGTAGTGTATGTAATTTTCTAGGTAGATTATCACTATATTATTATGCAACGCATATTGTTATAGTCTTCTTAATAGCTCATATATTCCCAGAAATGAGTTATCATGCAAGTATTGTATTTAATATTTTATTTACATTATGTTGTGCTTATATAATGATGTGCATCGATGATTATATTGTTACACCATTATTTAGAAAAGAAAAGATAGAAAAGAAAAGTACTAGAAAGAAATTAGCTTAAGATAGCATTTAATTGCTATCTTTTTTCTTAAAAATAATTAATTTTTGTTGAAAGATTAGCATATATTTGTTATAATACTTGCGAGTAAAAGAAATTACTCCTTGCTTCTATTTGAAGCCGTACTAGACCGTAAGGAGGTGGAATGAATGACTAAGTATGAAATCATGTTTATAGTTAAATCTACAATGGAAGAAGATAAGATTAAAAAAACTAGTGAAGATTTACAAAAACTTATAAACAAGAAACCATCAAAAGTTATTGAATTCAAAGAAATGGGTAGAAAAAAATTAGCTTATCCTATAAATAAGGAAGTTAGTGGTTACTACTATGTAATGACTGTTGAAGCTGATAGAGAAACTATTCATGAATTTGATCGTAAGGTTTCTATCAATGAAAATGTTTTAAGACATTTAATTATCAAATTAGAAGGAGAAAAATAATGAATAAAGTAATGTTGATTGGAAGATTTACTAGAGATCCGGAATCAAGAATGACTCAAAGTAATATGGAAGTTTCTAGATTTTCTTTAGCATGTAGCTCAGACTTTGTAAATCGTAATGGAGAAAAAGAAACAGAATTTATTAATTGTGTTGCATTTAATAGAACGGCATCAACAATTAATAGATATTGTAAAAAAGGTCAATTAATAAGTGTTACTGGTAGAATTAGAAACAGTAGTTATGATGCTCAGGATGGTACAAAAAGATATACTACTGATGTAGTTGTTGATAATTTTGAATTTTTAGGTTCTCGTCAAGGAGGACAAACTAATGATTATCAATCTCCAGTAGATAATAGTGTTGCTTATAGTCCAAGTGCTACAGAACCTATGAGTCAAACAATGGAAACTACAGATATTTCAGAAGATCCATATAAAGACTTTGGGGATGAATTTACTTTAAGTAGTGATGATTTACCATTTTAAAAAAGGAGGATTATTATATGGCAGAATTTTATCGTAAAAAGAAAAAAATATGTCAAATGTGTGCTGGTAAAAGCGTAGATTATAAAGATGTTATGATTATTAATAAATATATTAATGATAAAGGTAAAATATTACCTCGTCGTATGACTGGTGCTTGTGCAAAACACCAAAGACATATTGCACAACAAGTTAAATATGCAAGATTTATGGCTTTAATACCATATGTTAAATAATTGCATATTCTACTGTTTTCTCTAACATTTCATCTGTTGATAACTTAAAAGTTATCAACTTTTTAAATTATATGATATAATAATATTCATGGAAGTGATTGTTGTGAAAAGAGTTATTGGTATAATATTATTAATATGTATGGGATTATATTCCTTTATTTATTTGTTTATAGATAATTCTTTTGGTAATAATGATGGAGATGCTGAAATTTTATTGTTTTATTCGATAGTAATATATCTTATTTTTGTTATTTTAAAAAAGTATATTATGCCTAAAGTTAGAAAGATATCAGTTCCAAAAATAAAAACTCCTATAATTGAAACTAAAAAGGAGAAAGCTGTTAAGACAATAAGTAAAAATTATCAAGAAGTATTAAGATTAAATCATGAATTTGATTTTGAACCAATTGATAATAATAGATTATTTATTTTAAATAGAGAATATTCTTTAAAAAGTTATGATAGAGCTCAATTTGAGGAAGTATTAAGATATAATATTGAAAACAATATAGATGATATTAGAACGGAAATTAAAAAGGCAATAAATAATGAAAACTTATATAATTTATATTCTTCACAGGTTTCTAATATTAATTTTGATTTAGATGAAAGTTATATTGAAGAAGAGATTGGTATATCAAAAAAATCATTCATTAAATTAGAACAAAAGCTAATTAATAGAATTAAAATAACTCAAGATGTATATAATATTACTTGCGATGTAGAAATATATTATAGAAGTCCTAAAGGACGGAATAATTATTCTAAAAGACATATTTTTTCTTATTATGAATTAGTAGATATTTATAATAATTGGTTAAATGGCAAGAAATATGAAGTAACTTCAAAAATAGAAAGACAAATAATGAATGAAGATATCAGATATAATGTATTAAAAAGAGATAATTTTACTTGTGTATTATGTGGAGCAACTGCTAGAGATGGGGCTAAATTACAAGTTGATCATATAATTCCTGTATCTAAGGGTGGCAAAACAGTTATGAGTAATTTGCAAACGCTTTGCGAAAAATGTAATAAGGGTAAAAATAATAAAATTAATGCTGAGGATATATGTCCAGTTTGTGGTGGTGCGCTAATAGAGAAAAAAGGAAAATATGGAGTGTTTATAGGTTGTAGTAATTATCCTAAGTGTCATTATACAAAAGAAAAATAGTGTTGATAGTTATAAACTTATCAACACTATTTCTTTATCCTAGGATATGGTTTTCTTTCATTAGTTAATCCTATTAAATAATCAATAGAAGTATCATAATATTTAGCTAATTTTTCTAGTTTATCTATAGGTATAAGCCTCATTCCAGTTTCATATAAACTGTATTGACTTTGAGTTGTATTAAGTACTTTAGCAATATCACTTTGAAATAAATCTCTATCTTCTCTAATTTCCTTGAGTCTTTGAATATCCATAGTTTAATCACCAATCTTATTTTCTCATATTCGCAAATGGATATATTGACAATATATGCAAATGCATATATAATTATTTTGTAATATATGCAAACGAATATATGGAGAGGATTAATATGAATAAAAAAGTTTTGTTGATAAGTGGTGGATTATTAACATTAATAATTATAATTAGTACTATTTTTATTATTAATAAAGATAGCACTAATAATGAAATAGTTATGGAAGATAATGATAACCCCATTAACAATTCATTTTTAACATTAATGTTAGAACAAGAAGATGGTTCTTATCAAGAGTCAACAACTAATACATGGCCAAGCGGTAATTATGCATTTAATAGTGAACTTAGTAGATGTGAAAATGGGGGAGAACTAAGATGGGATAGAGAAAATGGTATAGTAGAATTATTATCTAATAAATCTGATGCATGTTATGTTTACTTTGATTTATATAATGTAGTACAAATAAGTAATGTGGAAGCTACAAAGACTTATAATAGTATAACTGTAACCGTAACAACTTCTAGAGGGGAAAATTCTGTTGATAAATATTACTTTAGTATAGATGGAGGTAATAGTTATCAAGAAAGTACAACACCAAGTTATACATTTAGTAATTTGACAATGAATCATGAATACACTATTCAAGTGTATGCAAAAGATACACTTGGATATGAATCAAATGAAGAAGTAATAGAAGTAACAACAGATAACTATGTAAATCCGGTAGTAAATAGTGTAATAGCAACAAATGTAACAAATAATTCAATAACAGTAAGAGTATCAGCAACAGCAGGAACAAATGCAATTGCAACATACTATTATTCAATAAATAATGGAAGCTACAGTAGTTCAAGTAGTAATACACATACATTTAGTGGACTTTCATCAGGAACAAATTATAGTATAAGAGTATATGTAACAGATACAAATGGAACACAATCAAATGTATACACAATAAATGCGGAAACAGATAGTGTAGTATACTTAGCAGATGTATGTAATAATGGAAATAATTTAGCAAGTTGTATAACAAGTTTTTATAATGCATCAGGTTCAGATATAACCAAAATATATTACCACAATAGTAGTTTAGCAAATGGAGCTGGAGATAACAGTTATAGATATGCCGGAGCAAGTGATGAAGTAAATAACTATGTATGCTTTGGATCAACAGCAAGTACATGCCCAACAGACAATCTATATCGGATTATAGGAGTATTTGGAAACCAAGTAAAATTAATCAAAGCAGATTATACAACAACAGCAATGACGGGCTCAGGAGGAGACTATTATGGAGCATATAAAAGGCCAACAAGTTACTATAAGGGAAATATGAATACAAGTAATATAGCAGCTTATTATTGGAACAGAAGTAATGGAACAAGTTCAACAAACACATGGAGCCAATCAAGATTAAATACAACGAACTTAAATAGCTCATACACGAGTTACATAGGTTCAACATGGAGTAATAAAATAGCGAACCACACATGGTATGTAGGAGGACATTCAACATATAACGCAACAGCAGCAACATTTCAAGATGCGGAAAGTATAGGAATAACATATAGTGCAAAAATAGGATTAATGTATGTAAGTGACTACGGATTTGCAGCAAGTCCAAGTGCATGGACACAGAATGTGTATTTTTATAATAGTTCATCAATAAGGGACAATAATTGGATGTATATGGGACTTCAAGAATGGACAATCTCCCGCAGATCTGACGGTGCGTCTGGTGTCTTCCCTGTGGACAACGGGGGCAATGTTGGCGGCGCTCAGGTGTATAACTACGCCTTTGCGGTGCGGCCAGTCTTTTATCTGAACTCTTCGATAACCTATGTCAGCGGATCAGGGACTTCATCTGACCCAATTCGTATAAATTAAGAAAAAGCAATTACTCATAAATAATTGCTTTTTATATTTATTAATGCTAAACTTAATTTGAGTGATGATAATGAATGAATTGGAAAAAGTTAGTATATTACAAAAATTAATAGATGAAGCAAATAACATAGTATTCTTCGGTGGTGCTGGTGTATCAACATCTAGTGGTATAAAGGATTTTCGTGGTAAAAATGGTTTATATAATACTATTACTGATTATCCACCAGAATATTTACTTAGTTCTACTTGTTTTTATAAAAATCAAGAATTATTCTTTGATTTTTATAAAACTAATTTAAATTCTTTAAATGTTGAACCTAATATAGTTCATAAATATTTAAAAAAGTTAGAAGATATTGGCAAACTAAAAGCAATTGTAACTCAAAATATTGATGGACTACATCAAAAAGCAGGTTCTACTAATGTTTTAGAAATACATGGTTCAATTTATCATAATCATTGCCTTAAGTGTAGTAAAAGTTATGATGCAGAATATGTATTTAAAAGCACTGGAATACCTAAATGTAGTTGTGGTGGAACAATAAAACCAGATGTTGTTTTATATGGTGAAATGTTACCAGAAAAAATAGTAAATAAAGCTTGTTTAGCAATATCTAATGCTGATCTATTAATTGTTGCAGGTACCTCCCTTACTGTAGAACCTGCTGCCAGTATGATTAATTTATTTAAAGGAAAAAATTTAGTAATATTAAATGATACAAAAACACCATATGATAATGTAGCAACACTTGTTATTCATGCTGATTTAAAAGATATTTTTGAGAATCTAAAAGCTTAATCAATAAAATTAACACAAAATAAACATTTTATCTTGAAAAATGCTTTCTGTTTTCTTATAATGGTAATGGGTGATGAATTATGGAAGAATGGGAATTTAAATTACCAATATATCTACAAAAAGATATAAAGGAATATTTGAAGGAAAAAGATAATCCTAATTGTTTGCATGTTGATTGTTTAATTAATGAATTATATGGTTCAATTAATGCAGCTTATTGGGATAAAGAAATCACTAAATCTCAAGCGGATTATTTAAGAGAGAAATACATTTTTTAAAGTAGTAGCAATTGATTTTTAAACTAATTTATTTTGTAAAATAGAACTAACTGTGGCAAACACAGTTTTTTCATTTTACTAAAGTCTCAATTAATGGTATAATATTATATGACTTGAAGGAGGCCCTATGAAAGTAATATTATTAAAAGATGTAAAGAATCAAGGTAAAAAAGATAGTGTAATTGATGTATCTGATGGTTATGCTAATAATTATTTAATTAAAAATAATCTAGCGGTGCCATATACTAAAAAAAGTAAAGAAATATTAGATAAAGAAATAGATGTAAGAGTAAAAACGGAAGAAAAGTTAGTTGAACAATATAATAAAATAAAAAATAAATTAAATGATAAAATACTTGAATTTAAAGTTAAAACTGGGGCCCAAGATAAAGTATTTGGGACTGTTTCTAGTAAACAAATTAGTGATAGATTAAAGGATTTGGGATATAACATAGATAAAAAATGTATTAAAATAAATGGAAGTATCTCTACTTTAGGAATTACTAATGTTGAAATAGAATTACATAAGAAAGTTAAATTTAATATAAAAATTAATTTAATAAAATAAGGAGGAAATATGGCCAGAAAGATGCCTCAAAATCTCGAAGCAGAAATGAGTGTATTAGGTGTTGCTTTTTTAAACGCAGGGGATGTACAAAAAATAGTTGAAGAAGTAACCGCTGATATGTTTTTTGATGAAAGAAACAGAATTATTTTTAATGCTATAAAAAACCTTCATGATAGTAGAACTCCAATAGATATAACAACAATTAAAGATGAACTTGATAAAGATAAAAAACTTAATACAGTAGGTCTTGATTATCTAACAGATGTAATTGATTCAGTAGTAACAACTGCTAATTTGGATTTTTATATTAAAATTATTAGAGATTATGCAATTCGTAGAAATTTAATTGAAACAGCAACAGACATTATTAATACTACATATGAAGATGAAAATATAACAACATTACTTGATACTGCCGAAAAAAATATATTAAATGTTGTTAGGGCTAGATCTGCTGGATCATTTATGCCCATTCAAGAAGTTTTAAGAAATGCTCAAGCAAAATTAGAAGAACTAGCTAAAAATAAAAGAACAATTACAGGATTAGAAACAGGTTTTCCAGATTTTGATAAAATTACTACTGGGTTACATGGTGGTGAAATGATTATCCTTGCCGCTCGTCCTGGTATGGGTAAAACTGCCCTTGCCCTAAATATGGCTTCTTTTGCGGCGATGCATACTAAAAAAGCTGTTGCGATATTCAACTTAGAAATGTCTGCTGAAATGCTTGTTAATAGAATGATTGCATCAGTTGGTCAAATAGATTCTTATAAATTACAAACCGGTAATATGTTAGAAAAAGATTGGCAAAGATATAATGAGGCATTATCACAATTATCAGAAACTAATATATTTATTGAAGATAATGTTTCTGTTACTGCTCAAGATATTAGAGCCAAATGTAGGAGACTTGCAAATAGTGAGACGGGTTTAGGTTTAGTTGTAATCGACTACCTACAATTAATTAATAGTGGTTCAAGAAGAGTTGAATCAAGACAAGTAGAAGTATCAGAAATTTCTCGTGCTCTAAAAACCATGGCAGTTGAATTAGATGTTCCTGTAATTGCTTTAGCTCAACTTTCTCGTAGTGCAGAAAAAAGAGAAAGCAATCAACCAATGTTATCAGACTTAAGAGAATCTGGTTCTCTAGAACAAGATGCTGATATGGTTTTATTTATTAATCGTCGAGATTATTATGAAAAAGCAAAAGACTTTAACAATAAAATAGTTCCTGCTGAGTTAATTATAGCCAAGCACAGAAAAGGTGGTCTTGGAACAGTTAACTTATTATTTGAACTTAACATGTTAAGTTTTAAAAGCGTATTAAAAGTAAATGGAGATGAACAATGAAAACAAAGGATATAATTATAACTTTAATTTTATCTATAACAATTGTTATTTTATATATAGTAAATGAATATACCAAAGTAGAGCTTGAGTATGCCGATACTGCATATCAAGTATATTTAAATGGTGAAGTAATTGGTTTAATTGAAAATGAAGATGCATTATATAATTTAATCAATGAAGAACAACAAACAATTAAAAATGAATATAATGTTGATAGTGTATATCCACCAAATGTATTTGAAATAGTTGAAACTAAAACCTTTGATACAAATTATGCAACACCAGAAAGCATCTATAAAATGATAGAAGAAAGAGATGACTTTACAATTAAAGGTTATACAATAACTATTAGATACAACGAAGAAGATTATTATGAAGAAGAAGAGGTTCCTGAAGATTTTGTTATTAATGTATTAGATGTTGATGTATTTAATGAAGCTATAAAGAGTTTTATATTAGCATTTGTTAGCCTTGAAGATTATAATGATTTTATGAACGGTGAAATAAAAGAATTAACAGATATTGGTCAAGTTATTAATAACATGTATTTTCAAGAACAAATTATGATTAAAGAAGCATATATTAGTGTCAATGATAAAATATATACTGATTCTGCAGAACTTGCTCAAGACCTACTTTTTGGTGTTGATGCCGAAATGGATACCTATGAAGTTCAAGCAGGAGATAGTATTGATAGTATTAGTGAAGATTTCGATTTAAATCCACAAGAATTCTTAATTGCTAATCCAACTTATCGTAGTGAAGATGTTATGCTTAATATTGGAGAATCTGTAAATGTTACATTGTTAGATCCAATAGTTACATTCATTTATGATGTTTATCGTATTGAAGAATCAGTTACTCCATATTCTAAGCAAACAGTAACAGATAACACTAAGGAATATGGTTATAGTGAAGTAACCCAAGCGGGAATAACTGGTTTATCACTTAACTATGAAACATATCAAGTTAAAAATGGTGAACAATCAAGTCAAATTAACATTTTAAATACAGTAACAGTTCGTTCTGTAGTTGATGAAATTACCACAGTTGGACCAAAGAGACCGGGAATTTCTGGTTCATATGTTAATTTATCTGGAGAATGGGGTTGGCCAACAAATCAACCATCAGTTATAACCAGTCGTTATAGCATGCGTTGGGGTAAACTTCATGAAGGTATTGATATTTCTGGTACAGGATATGGCTCACCAATATATGCTATTGCTGATGGAACAGTTGTAAATGTTTCTCCGGCATGTAGCAGTTGCTATCAATGGTCAAATGGTAATTATGTAGTAGTAAGACATGATAATAATATCTATTCGGCATATCTTCATTTAAGTGGCTTTAATGTTAGTGTTGGTCAAACAGTTAGAAAAGGTGATATTATTGCTTATATGGGTAATAGTGGCTTTGTTACAGGAACTCACCTACACTTAGGTTTATATGAAGGTGAACCATTCGCTGGTGGTTATACAAGATCATTAAATCCATTAACAACTATTTATTCGGGGCTATAATGAAAATTTGTGTTTTATCTAGTGGTTCTAAAGGAAATGTCACCTATATGGAGGCAAATGGCAAGAAATTTCTTTTAGATGCCGGACGAAATTATAAATATATTAATGAGAAATTAAAAGAAATAGATGTTGATATTAAGAGTATTGATTATATTATAATTAGTCATGATCATAATGATCATATATCTGCTCTAAAAACCCTCATTAGTAAAACTCATGCAACAGTAATTATATCTTTAAAACAATTTTATGAAATAGAAGATTTAAAGAACTATGAACACATTATAACAATTGATGATGAATTAGAACTCTATGGAATAAAAATACTTTCCATCCATTCTAGTCATGATGCAATTGATTCTAGAAATTTCATTTTTGATGATGGTCATGCCAAAATGGCTTATATAACTGATACAGGTTATGTTAATATTAAATATTTTAAATATCTTCGTAATTTAGATATATATTTATTTGAAAGTAATCATGATATTGAATTATTACAACACGGCCCCTATCCGGCTTGGCTTAAAAAAAGAGTATTAAGTGATGAAGGCCACTTATCTAATAAATTAGCTTCATTTTATTTAAGTAAATTTATTGGAACTAATACTAAAAAAATTATTTTAATCCATTTAAGTGAGACAAATAATTTAGAAAGTATTGCAATGGAAACTATTAATAATACCTTTTTAGATAAAGGAATTAATTTTAATAATATAATTTGTGCTAAACAAGAAGAAAAGACAGAAGTGATTGAAGTATGATAAAAATATTATGTGTAGGTAAAATAAAAGAAGGATATTTACAAGATTTAATTAATGATTATCTAAAAAGAATTAGTAAATATCATAAAATAGAAATTATTGAACTTAAAGATGATTCCAATTATCTAAAAGAAACGAGTAATTTATTAGAACATATAAAATCTAGTGATTATAATATAGCATTAGATATTAAAGGGAAAATGGTTAAAAGTGAAGAATTTGCAAGTATTATTGATAAAACATTTTTAACAAATAGCACTATTACTTTTATCATCGGTGGTTCCCTTGGGTTAAATGATGAAATTAAAAGTAAGTGTCAGCAAATAATTAGTTTTTCTCATCTTACATTTCCCCATGGATTATTCCGTGGAATATTACTAGAACAAATCTATCGCAGTTTTAAAATTTTAAATAATGAGACTTATCATAAATAAGGAGGAAGTATGCATTTAATTGATGTTCAAAATTTATTTTGTAATGATATATCCTATTATAAAAGAGAAATAAGTTATTTAACTTATCAAATTAGTTTGTATAAAAAAGCTTTGGTGGATTTAGAAAACAAAAAAGTATCTCAAATAGTTAAAGATTTAATCTATGAGAAATATCATATAAGTAATAACAAAAACATTGATGTATTACATGGTATTTTAAAAAATGATTTATTTACTTTAGAAAAAAGATTAGAGCTAATTAATAAAAAATATAGTATGTCTTTAAGTATTTATAATGCAATTAAGTATCGTCAGGAAATTACTCCCAATATGATTAATGTTATAAAAGAAAAGTTATCAGAAGAAAAAGTAAAAGATGCCGATTTAATTAAAATTATGGAATTAATCAAGGTACGCAATGGGCATGTATTAGTTAATGAAAAAGATGCCATATTTAGTGAAGATTTGTTTTTAGTGTTAAATATGTTAAATAGTGGTTTTGAAGAAATTGATGTTTCTATAAATACCGAAGAATCTTTAGAAGAAGTACTATCTAACATAATTAATATGTTAGATAGTACTAATATTGTAACACTTGATTTTTCCAAATATAAAAAAGAGGAACAAGTTTATCTTTATAAAAGATTACTACTTTTTTATCAAGATAAAATATATAATTTAATTGAAGTATTAAAAAATAAAGATTACTATTTTGACATTGATCTTTTGAAACAAATTAAAGATGAATATAAAGAAACATATGCAATTTATTTATTTATAAGAAATAAATTAGATGCCCTAAATCTAGAAGAAAAAGATGCTGTTTTAATAAATTTAGAACAAAGAAATAATAAGAAAAGGAACTAGATAATGACTATAGAAAATTTAAAAAAATGTAAATATGGCTTAACTCATAGTGGAACATTTCATGCTGATGATGTTTTTGCTACTGCTTTTATTAAAATTATTAATCCAAATATAAAAGTAATTAGAGCATCAAGTGTACCTGTAGATTTTAAAGAAATCGTTTATGATATTGGTAATGGATTATTTGATCATCATGGAAATGATAATAAAAAAAGACCAAATGGCATTCCCTATGCGGCTTTTGGTAAGCTTTGGGCTCATTTTGCTCCCTTTATTTATGATGATTATATTGTTAAAAAGATTGATAAAAAGTTTATTGCTCCCTTAGATTTATCAGATAATACAGGTTCACCAGATACATTATGTTCTGCCATTGCAGCAATGAATCCAGTTGATGAAGCAAATGGTGATAAAGAGTTTGCTGAAGCAGTTAAATTTGCTACAATAATCCTAAAAAATTTAATTCAACATGAAATGAATTATTATGAGGAAGAAAAAGAAGTTAAAGAAATATATGAAAAAAGTATAAATAAAGAAATAATTGTATTAGATAAACACTTGCATTTTACTGATTACCTACCAAAAACAGAAGCAATATATGTTATATTTCCATCAAATCGTGGTGGATACTCAGCTCAAGGTGTGCCAATAAATAATGATACAATTGAGTTAAAAAGGCCCTTTCCGGCATCATGGACACAAGATTTACCAGAATATTTAACTTTTTGTCATAGCTCGAGATTTTTAATATCAGCTCGTACTCTTGATGATATAATTTATGCTTGTAATATAGCTCTAAAGGATGGTGAATAATGATAGGTAATGATTGGGATGAAGCCCTAAAAGTAATTTGGAATAGTAATGGTTTTAAGTGTTTTTATAAAAAGGTCATGCAAGAATATGATACTAAAACTATTTATCCTCCGAAAAATTATATTTTTAATGCTTTAAAATTAACAAGTTTTAAAGATACGAAAGTAGTTATTGTAGGACAAGATCCATATCATGAAGAGCATCAAGCTCATGGTTTATCTTTTTCGGTTCAAAAAGGTGTTAAGTTACCACCATCACTACAAAATATCTATAAAGAATTAGAAGCCGATTTAGGTATTAAACCTAGAATTGATGGTGATTTAACTGGTTGGGCTAGGCAAGGTGTATTACTTCTTAATGCTGTTTTAACAGTTGAAAAAGGTCATGCCGGAAGTCATAGAAATATGGGTTGGGAATTATTAACTGATTATATAATAAAAGTACTAAATAAAAAAGATAGTCCTGTAGTCTTTATATTGTGGGGAAACTTTGCTAAAGAAAAGGCAAAACTTATAACTAATCCGATACATTATATTATAATGAGTCCTCATCCATCACCATTCTCCGCGTACTCAGGATTTTTTGGAAGTAAGCCTTTTTCCAAAACTAATAATTATTTAGTATCCCATGGTTTAACTCCAATTGATTGGAGCAAATAAAAAGTTCTCAAAACCAGAGAACTTTTTATAGTTTAAAGTCATCAATTACAGCATCTTGCATATTCTTACCATCAAAAAATGGTTTAATTTTATACCTGTGGATTTTAGCAACAATATTAGAAGGAAATTTTCTAATTATTTGATTTAACTTAGATGTATTATTATTATAATAGGTTTTACTAGATGCTAGTGTTTCATTTAATTCATCAATTTTCTTTAATAATTCATTAAATTCTTTATTATTTAATTTTTCATGATCATTTTTAACTTCCATTATTATATTCATGGCTTCTGTTAATTTTCTATCCATTTCATAATTAGTAATTCTTTTATCTTTTAATTCAATATAGTCTTTCAAATAATCCTTTTTAGTTACTTCCTTTTTTATTTGTATATTTAATTTACAAATAATATCATATTTTTCTCTTAGGGCATCATCAATAATACTTTCAGCCTTTTCTATTTTAGTTTTATAAATTGCTAAATTATTATAAGTTGTAACATATAATATCAAAATCAAACAAACAACAATTATAATTATTAAAATTAATGTTATTAACATATCATCACCATAATAATTGTACTATAAATAACTAAATTTTAAAAGAGTTTGTAAATTGTTTTACATTAAATCCACACACTTTTATAACAATTGCGTGGGTTTAGTAAAGTAAATATTTTGTAGTTTTATGTATGAATTCTTGTTATATATCTAATTTTTTGGTAAAATATATATGAATCGAGGCAAATAATATGAAGAAAAATTCATTTTTAGAAGGTACTATTATTGCAACATTAGCCTTAGTCTTTACAAAAATTTTAGGAATGCTTTATGTTATTCCTTTTTATGCTATAATTGGTTCACAAGGTAGTTCCTTATATAGTTATGCTTATAATATTTATTTAATATTTTTAAGTATTTCCTCTGCTGGTATTCCTGTTGCTATGAGCAAAATTGTTAGTGAATATGAGTCCCTTGGCTTAAAAGAAGCAAAGGTTCGTTCATTTAAATTAGGTATATTTATTGTATCTATATTATCGGCGGTATGTTTTATTTTCTTGATGTTTTTTTCTGAAAATGTAGCCCGCTTAATAGTTGGGGATATGACTGGAGGAAACTCCCTAGAAGATATTACTTTAGTAATATTTGTTGTTTCATTTGCAGTTTTAATCATACCTTTTTTAAGTGTTGCCAAAGGATACTTACAAGGACATAAATATATTAAACCTTCAAGTGTATCGCAAATGATTGAACAAATTGTCCGTATTTTAGTTATTGTTTGTGGTAGTTATTTTGTAATTCGTATTTTACATAAATCTGTATCAGTTGGTGTTGCAGTAGCTGTATCTGGAGCTTTCGTCGGAGGTCTAGCTGCGATAATTTATATTGCTAGAAAAATAGTTACTCATAAAAAAGAATTAAGTTTAGATAAAAAATTAGAAAGGGATAATATATCTAATAAAGAAATATTAAAAAAGATTTGTTCATATGCAATTCCTTTTGTAATTATTAATTTAACTGTAAATATCTATAATACCGTTGATATGTCTTTAATTATTAGAACACTTTCTAATATTGGTTTTAGTGGGGCAGATTCAGAATATGTTGCAGGTGTTGTAACTACCTGGGGCTACAAATTAAATATGATAGTAACAGCAGTTGCTACAGGTTTGACTGTTAGTTTAATTCCTAATATAGTAACTGAATATACCAAAAAGAATTACAAAAAACTAAACAAAATATTAAATCAAGCACTTCAAATTATTTTATTTATATCTATTCCTGCAGCATTTGGTTTGTCTTTTCTAGCTGAACCAGTATGGAATGTCTTTTATGGTGTTAATGAGCTAGGTTCAACTGTATTTAGATTAAGTATAATTACTGCTATATTTAGTAATCTTTATTTAATTTCTATTCAAGCAGCACAAGGATTAAATGAATATAAAACAGTATATGCTGCTGTAATAATTGGTTTTGTTACTAATGCTCTTTTAGATGTACCATTAATGCTTTTATGTAATAAAATAGGTATTCCTGCATATTACGGAGCAAGTATAGCTACCATGATTGGCTTTACTTTTGCTATAATAGTTGTACTTCGAAAAATTAAAAAATACCCCGATATTAGTTATAAAGAAACCTGGATTATGTTAAGAGATATTATAATTGCTTTAATTATTATGTTATTAGTATTATATGTTATGAATTTAGTGGTACCATTCCATTTAAATAATAAATTTGTATCAATTCTTGATATTTGCTTATATGCTTTAGTTGGGGGAGCAATTTATATAGTTATTACATATCGTATGGGAAGTATTAATTAATTTTTTGGTAAAAAAATGGTTGGGAAAGTTTTAAAAGTAATAACTTTTGGTAAAGTTAAAATTAAAGGTGAAAATGATGACTCTGAAGAAAATTGATGAAAAAACTTATGAATTATTTGTTAAATCTAGTAATTTAAGTAGCTTTTATCAAAGTATAGAATGGTATCATTTAAAACTTGATGAAGGCAAAACTTGTGAATTGCTTGGTTTATATGATGACGATACTTTAGTTGGAGTTTCTCTAATTATTTATGTTAAAGTTTTAAAGAAATATTATTACGCCTATGCATCAAGGGGATTTATTTATGATTATTCTAATTTAGAAGAGTTCAGTCGTGCTTTAAAAGAATACTTTAATAAAAAAGTTATTTTTGTTAAAATTGATCCTCCGATAATTCTTAATTTATATGATAAATCTGGAGAAAAGGATTTTAAGTTAGAAAACCGTCAGCTAATAGAAAGACTTAAATATATTGGGTTTAAGCATCATGGATTTAATATGGCTTTTGAAACAGAACAATTTCGTTTTGTTCATGCCCTAAAACTGACAGATAGTTATAACGAACAATTAAAACAGATGAGTAAAAGCACTAGAAAAAATATTGAACTTGCTAAATTTCGTGGTGTAAACATAAAACTTGTAGATAAAAATGAATTAAATGAAGTATTGAAATTTCTAAATATGAGCAGTGATCGAAAACATTTTTCTAGTTTAAGCAAGAAATTTTATGAAAGATTGCTTGATAATTTTAAAGATAATATTAAATTATATTTAGTTTATATTGACAAAAAAGAATACATTAAAAATTTGCAAGACAAAATAAATGCTGAAGAAAATAAATTACAAGATTTAAAGAAAAAAATGGAACATGATAATATTGGACGTAAATTAAAAAAAGAAGAAGAATTAATTAATGGTGCAATAAAAAAATATAATGATGAATTAAATGAAGCTCAAAAGATGGATAATATTACTTATATTGCAGCAATGGTTACTATAACTAAATATAAAGAAGTAGTATCTTTTGCAAGTGGTATGGATAATTCGTATCGCAAATTTAATCCTAAATATGTAATGTATCCAAAAATGATTGAAGAGGCAATTAATGAGCACTTAGAATACGTTAATTTTCTAGGAGTAAAAAATATTTTTGATAGAAATGATCCGGACTACGGAATGTATGAAGTAAAAAAAGGTTTCGGAGGTAAAACTGTAGAATATATCGGGGAATTTGATTTGCCAATAAATCATGCATTATATTATTCATATAAATTAATTAAAAAAGTCAAAGGGAGAAAATAATGGAATTAGTAGAAATAAACAAAGAAGAATTTAATGATTTAGCTGAAAATTTTACTTGTAAAAATTTTTTTCAAACATCTAATATGGGAAGTAGTCTTGAAGGCCGCGGCAAAAAAGTTTATTATTTAGCACTTAAAAATAATGAAAATCTAAAAGCTCTAACTATGATTTATGAAGGAACTATATTTTTAAGAAAAAAAGAATTTATTTGCTTAAAAGGTTTTTTAACAGATTATAATAATTTTGAAGTAGTTAAAGAATTTAGTGAAAAATTACTTGATTTTGTGATTAAACATAACGGCTATAAACTAACAATTGATCCTTATATTATTGAAGCACAAAGAGATATAGATGGTAAAATTGTAGAAAACGGCAACAATAATTACAAAGTCATAGAATATTTAAAAGAATTAGGATATACCAAAAGTAAAGTAGATACACAAGTTAGATATAATTTTTGCTTAGATTTAGAAAATAAAACTAAAGAAGAAATATTTAAAAATTTTAAACAAAATACCAGAAATTTAATAAATAGAGCTTTAAGAGAAGGTGTTGAGATAACTAACTTAAAATATGAAGAATTACCTACTTTTAAACAAATTACTGAAGAAACTTGTAAAAGAAGAGGATTTCCGGATAAATCTTTAGAATACTATCAAAGTATGTATAAAGCTTTTCAAGACAAAGTAGTTTTTAAATTAGCAAGGCTTAATATAAATAAACATTTAGAATATTTAAATAATCTTAAGAAAGACTATGAAGAAAAAATATCTAAAATACAGGGTTCTAATAAGAAAAAAGATAATTATGAATTTGAACTTAATAATGTCAAAAAGAAAATAGAAAAAGCTCAAAATCTACCAAATGATAATGGTTATCTTAATCTTGCGGCATCTATGTTTATGCTGTATGGAACGGAAACAATCTATTTATTTAGTGGTAGTAATGATTTATATAATGAATATGGTGGCCCTTATTTAATTCAATGGGATATCATAGAGTATGCTATTGAAAATAAATATAAAAGACATAATTTCTTTGGAATATTAAATTATGATGATCCTAATAGTAAAGATTATGGAATCTATTTATTTAAAAAAGGCTTTAATGGTTATGTTGAGGAACTAATCGGAGAATACTATATTTGCTCTAATTCATTAGTAAGCAAAGTTTATAAATTAAAAAATAAAATAAGGTGAGAAAATGAAATTTATAGAAAATGTTGATAAAGATAAATATATAGAATTTACTGATAACCATCCCAAGTCACATTTTTTGCAAAGTTATGCTTGGGGAGAATTTTGTAGAAAAATAAAGGGACAAATACCTTATTATGTAGGTATGATTGATGATGACAACAATTTAGTAGCGACAGCTTTAATATTGCTTAAAAAAACTCCTTTAGGGTATTCTTATGGTTATTCACCAAGAGGATTTATATTAGATTATACAAATAAGGAACTAATTAAAGAATTTACATTAGCTTTAAAAAAATTTATGAAAGATAATAAGTTAATTTATATTAAATTTGATCCTGATATTTTTTATCAAGATATTGATGAAGATGCAAATCCTATAGAAAATGGTAATAATAACTATGATTTATATAATTATATGTTAAGTCTAGGTTATATTCACACAGGTTTTTATCGCCTTTATGAAGGAAATCAACCAAGATATACTTTTAGAATTGATTTAAAAAGAAAGTGGGAAGTTATTGAATCGAGAATGAGCAAATCATTTTTGCAGTCAGTTAAAAGAAGTTATCAATATGATTTAAAAATTGATAATAAAATAAAAATTCCTGAATTTTATGAGCTTATTAAAAGTACAAGTCAAAAAGATGGATTTAATCCTCATGATATAAAGTATTATGAAACTTTAGTTCAAGAATTTAAAGACAATATTAAGTTTTATAATGTTAGTATTGATATAAAAAAGGTACTTAGTAATATTGAGATGGAACTGGATAGTCTTAATGAAAACAAATATAGTGTTAGTAAAAAGAAAATGCCGGATTATTTAGATAAGATAAAAAGATTAGAAAATGAAAAAGATTTTTTTAGTAAATATAATAAAGAAGAAAAAGTAATTTGTACAATAATTTGTATTGCAACTAAAAATAGAATATGGAGCTTTTTTCAAGGGGGAGATGAAATTGCTAGTAAGACTTGTGCAGTAATGCGTTGTTATTATGAGGCAATAAAAGATGCTTATAATAATGGTTATGATTTCTTTGATTTGTTTGGTACACCAGGAGATCCATACACTACTTATAAAAATTTAGCTAAATTACATGATTTTAAAAGAAAATTTGGTGATCAATATATCGAATTTATTGGTGAATTTGATTTAGTTAATAAAAAATTTTTATATCGCGCTCTACCTATATTATTAGGGGTATATAGAAAAGTCAGAAAAATTTTTCAAAAAAGTGGACAATAGCTTATCCACTTTTTTTATTTGGACATATCTTATTAATGAAAGGCGGTGAAAAAAAGAAAATGGACGACAATTTATATATCAATGAATCTAGTAATGATTGTTTAGACAAAATTAAAGGTTGTGATGAATACAAAAAAGATGATTGTTTATGCCGAGTTGTAAAATGTTTAGTTAAAGATTGTGGTGCTACTGGCCCAACTGGTCCGAAAGGCCCGACAGGCCCAACAGGTCCAACAGGAGCAACAGGAGCTACTGGCGCAACAGGATTACAAGGTCCAACAGGTCCAACGGGTGCAACAGGAGCTACTGGAGCTACAGGAGCAACAGGTCCAGCAGGTCCAGGATCCACATTTGATAGTTATGCAATGGTACATGATGAAACCAATTCAACAGTTCAAGCCCAAAATCCATTGTTATTCCAAGTAACTAATTTATCTAATAAAATTACATATAACAATGCTACTGGTGATTTTTATGTTCCTGAAGAAGGAATATATAATGTACACTGGTGGATAAATGCTCGTAATGCTAATAGTAATGAAAATAACTGTGAACCAAAGACATTAGGAGTTGAATTCCATCAATATTGGCCAGAAGATGTATTAATAGCACATTCATCTACTCATAACAAACTTACTTGTTGTGATACAGGAACTCTTAATGGTAATGCAATATTCTATGCACCAGGTGGAACTAGTTATAGATTAATTAACACATCAGAAGTTGATTTCTCTTTAGTTCCTAATAATAACTATTCTGCTTGTGTATCAATTCATAGAATATTTTAACTCCCCAACTAAAACACTAGATTAAAAAAATTCTCTAGTGTTTTTTTAAAGGTATTCTATTGGTACAAAATAATTGTGTTCATCGATTGGAGTTATTTCTCTTATCATACAAAGAACTATACCGGTACCAATATCTTTATTAAATTCTTTAGTAACATCAAAATTTTTAATAGCTTCTTTACTTGGATTAGCACTTTTTTTAATTTCAATTGGATAAACAACATTATTATATTCTATTAATAAATCTATTTCTTTTTTATCTTTGTCTCGATAATAAAAGAGTCTATGACGAATATCTTTACCATTGGATGCAAACGATTTTATTATTTCAGTAATTACATAAGTTTCAAATATACTACCGCTAAATGCACTTTTTTCTAAAGTTTGGGCATCTAAATAACCTGCTAAAAATGCGGCAAGACCAGTATCTGTGAAATATATTTTAGGTCTTTTAATTATTTTTTTAAGGTCATTATTGGAGTATGGTGGTAATAAATATATCAAATGAGTATTTACTAAAATGCTTGTCCAATTATCAATTGTTTTGGGATCTACTTCAATATCTTTAGCTAAATCGGATGCATTATATTCTTCAGATGTTCTGGCAGCCATGCAACTTATAAACTTTAAAAATTTCGCTTCATCTTTAACATTTATTAGTTTTCTTATATCTCTTTCTATATAAGTTCTAATATAACTTCTAAAAAAAACTTCTCTATTAATGTTGCTATTTGTATTTAATTCTGGATAACTACCATTTATAATTCTTTCAAATAGTTGTTCCGTAGTCATATTTGGTAATCTTTTTCTTTTTCTAATTTCATTTATTTCTGGTATAAAAGCATCTTCTTCTAGTTTATTTAACTCTCTAGTAGAAAATCCATATAAATCTAATATTGCTACTCTACCCGCTAAAGATTCACTTAAGTTTTCCATAGATTCAAATATTTGTGATTCAGTTAAATAGTAAAGGGTTTCTTTAGGTCCATTTTCAAATAATGCATTTTTTCTGGCTTCATCAACTATTATTTTAATATAATTAAGTAAGTTTGGTGCATATTGGAATTCATCAATAATTAGAGGAGTATTATAATTTTTTAGAAAAAGTAATGGGTCTTCATTGGCAGCAGTTCTTAAGAAAACATCATCTAATGTAATATATGTAACTTCTTTTTTATTTGTTTTGGCAATATATTCCAGCAAAGTAGATTTACCTACTTGTCTCGACCCAGTTATTGTTATTACCGGATATTTATCAACTAATTCATTTAATAAGTTTTCCATTGTTCTATTTATATACATTTTCATCACCAATATTATTATATTATAAAAATAATGTTTTGCCCAGACTTTTTCGGAGTACAATTCCTAAAAAGTTGTATATTTTTAAAATTAATATTTGATAAATTAGGAATTGTATTACAGATTTATCAAAATTGCTTTTGAGTTTGCTTTAAATATAGGCATCTAAATTGACATATATCGACAAATTTCATATAATTTCCATTTATTAAATTAAAAATTAATGATATAATTTATTATGGAGGACCATATGAAGTTTATTGAATTAAATAATGTTAGTAAAGTTTATCGAAATGGTGTTACAGCCTTAGCTAATATATCTGTATCCATCGATAAAGGTGAGTTTGTGTTTGTAATTGGTCTTACAGCAAGTGGTAAATCAACATTTATAAAAACATTATATAGAGAAGAAAAACCAACTAGTGGTACTGTCATGGTTGGTGGCCTTAATGTAGGAAAAATCCGTAATGGACGAGTATATAAATTGCGTAGAAAAATTGGAATAGTAT
>UREA01000020.1 GCA_900546715.1 uncultured Mycoplasmatota bacterium
AAAAAACACTCAAAATCAAATTTAACAACTAAGTTCCCATATTAAAAAATACGGGAACTTACAATTTAATTCAAAGAAAGATTAATACTATTTGACAAATCTAAAAAAACATGTATAATATATAGACAAGTGAGGAGATATAAGCATATTTGTGAGCTATCTCGGGCTTATGCCTACACAATTATAAATTGGAGTCACGAGTAAATTATTCGTGTTTTTTAATGCAAGAAGGAGAAATGTTTATGTTAAAATTGGAAAAAGTATCAACATATGATTTTTTAGTTTATTTAATGTTTAGTAAAAATGAAAACGAAAGAGCTTTAGGGGAAATTTTACAAATTTATGAAGTATACGATTATCAAAGATTAGAGTTTTTTATTAAATATAAACCTATAAATGGGATTGACTATAGCATTTTAGAAGAAAAACTAAAAAGTGTTAAAAAAAGAGTAGCCAGAACTAATGAATTAGGTATTGAACCCCAAATTTATTTAACTAATACTTTTTTTAGTAACACTGATGCCGAGGTAAAAGGAAAATCTTTAATACTTGCTAATCCTATTTATATTCCATCTAAAAATACTACTGTAGCTAAAATGGATATAAATATAATTAAACACTTATTATCATATGCAACACCAGATGGTAAAAATGCTTTAACTTATGTATATGGTATTGGGGATTTATCTATTAATAAAATATATAATGCCGTATTATTTTATGATGCTCAAGTATCTAGACAAGCAAAATATGCTTTTGATGATGAGGAAACTGTTAACAATTTATTTGAATACAATATTGATAAAAAAACAGATGAATTAGTTGTGGGGGCTGAACCAATTAATTATAGTTTAGAATACATTTTAGATACTGCAGCCACAATGATTTGGGGACCTATTACTGATTCACAAAAAGTAAGATTAAATACTATGGCAAAAATGGCAAAAGAAGGAAAATATGGTAGTAAAGATTTGAATGCATTATTTGATGTAATAAGAAATTATGTAACTTTAGAAGAAGCCCAAAAAGGTTTAGTTAAAACTAGAACAATAGACAGATTTATCAAAGAAAAAAGATAAAAATACGAATAATTAAAGTGTTACTTAGGTAGCACTTTTTCTTTACTTAGAATAAACTTAATGTTATAATTGAATTAGATATTAAGGCCCTCCCTTGATTTTAGTGTATTATTTTTTTATTTATGTTTAGGGCGAAATATATAAAGGAGGGAGAAGAACTTTGGAAACAAAGCAATCAATAGTAACAACACATCACGCTATGATAATTGTTATAATTTATTAAGAAAATAAAAGAAAAGGAGGTAAAATGAACAATAATAAGTTAGAAACAATAACAAATTTATTTGAAGGAGCCCAAATAAGAAGTGTTTGGGATAATAATAAAGAAGATTACTACTTTAGTGTAGTTGATGTAATTAGTGCACTAACAGGTAGTGACAGACCCAGAAAATACTGGAATGATTTAAAATTAAAATTAAAAGATGAAGGAAGTCAGTTGTCCGAAAAAATCGGACAACTGAAAATGGAATCATCTGATGGCAAAAAATATTTAACAGATGTACTTGATACTAAAGGTATATTAAGGCTTATTGAATCAGTGCCATCTCCTAAAGCAGAACCGTTTAAATTGTGGTTGGCATCCCTTGGTAGTGAGCGAATTGATGAAGTATTTGACCCAGAAATAGCTATTGCTAGAGGAATTGAATATTATCGTAAAAAAGGTTATGATGATGCCTGGATTGAAGCAAGAATTAAGGGAATGATTAATCGTAAAAAGCTTACTGATGCTTGGAAGGACGCCGGCATTACTGAGGGTTATGAATTTGGAGTACTTACTAATGAAATATACAAAGAGTGGTCTGGTATGACTGCCAAAGAGTATAAAAATTTTAAGGGTTTAAGGAAAGAATCTTTAAGAGATAATATGTCTGATTTAGAAGTAGCTCTTACAGATTTAGGAGAAATTGCTACTAGGGAGCTTGTAAAAACACATAAACCTCATGGTTTAAAGGAAAATAAAGAAATAGCAAAAAGAGGTGGCAAAATTGCTAAAAACACTCGCGATAATTTAGAGCAAGAATTAGGTAAACCAGTAATAACTAACGAAAATCATTTAGGTTATCAATATATTGATGAAAAACAAATTGAATATAAAGAAAAAATAGGGTAAAGCAAGGATTTATTGCTTTACTTTTTTAAATAGTTATGTTTAAATGTAAGTAAGATAGGAAGTGGTTTATTTGAAAAAAAGAACTTTAATTGTTTTGATTGTGTTTTTAATAATTATAGGAATAGTTATTATGTCAGTATTAAATGATGATTATTTAGTTAAAGAAAGCGACATTGTTATAGCTGATAATGTAACTATGGAAATTGTGAGTGGTACTTTAACAAAAACTAGTGCTACAATAATAATTAGCGATTTAAGTGGTAGTGATTATACTTATAGTAAACAATATACTATTGAAAAATATGAAGATGAAAAATGGTGGGTTATAAAACCTTTAATTGGAAATGAAATAACTACTCTAGAAGGATATTCTGTTGATGAAAATAATACTTTAACAATGGATTTAAATTGGGAAAGAAAGTATGGAGAGTTAAAAGAAGGTAGATATAGAATAGTAGTAAAAGTATCTGATAATTGGCCTAATGGAAAATATACTACGGCTGAATTTACAATAGATTGATGGAGGTTAAATGAAAAAAAGAGTTTTAATTGTTTGTGGAGTTTTAGTAGTTTTAATTATTATATTTGTTTTATTTGTTATATTTAATAAAGGAACTTGGTCTTTTACTAAAGAATATTCTTTAGAAAATATGAAAAGATATGTATCCAAATCTACTCAAATGGTTATATGTTTATATGAAGAGGATAGAGAAGAAGTTTGTGATAATGAATTAGTTAGAATTACAAATGATGATACTTTAGATGAATTTGCTGCAATTATAAGAAGAGGTAATCTATTAGTATTTACTGAACCTGCTGATGTAAATAATACAGATGATAATAATACAGATAATGATTATGTATATCAATTCTACATGTTAAATGATCAAGATGAAGTTTTATTAATTATTGATTATAATTATGATTATTTAAGATTAAAAAAAGATACATCTTCTAATATGTTAGTACTAGCTAGTGAAGATGATTATGACTTTATTAACAAGTTACTTGTATATTAAATATATAAATATAGTTACTATTGAAAAAAAGCAAAAAAATGATATAATAATTACCAACTGTTAGGGAGGCAATTATTATGTATAAAAGGGATATCAATTTAAACTTATATAAAACTTTTTATAATGTAGCAAAGTTTGGAAGTATATCTAAAGCTGCTCAAAACAGTTATACTTCCCAACCGGCAATAAGTAAGTCTATAAAAAAATTAGAAGATGAATTAGGTGTTCAATTATTTTACAGAAATTTAAATGGGGTAGAACTAACTGATCATGGAAAAGAATTATTATATTTTGTAGAAAAATCTTATAATAATCTAATAATTGCTGAAAGAAATATGCTAGAAACCGAAAATTTAGAAAGAGGCAAATTATCTATAGGAATGCCTTCTAATATAGGATCATTTTTCTTGTTTGATAAGATAATAGATTTTCACAAAAAATACCCTAATATAGAAATTACTATAATAACAGGTTCTACAGCAAATTTAATTAATCTTTTAGATACTCATAAAGTTGATTTTGTTATTGATACCTCTCCAATTGATGTAATGCTTGATTCAGGAATGAAAGTTGTTAAATTAAAAGAAGTACAATATTGTTTTATTGTAAAAAAAGATACAGAATTATTAAATATAAGTGATATTAATTCATTAGTTGATTTGAAAAAATATCCATTAATACTACCAATTCCTAATACAGCAAATCGTAATGATTTAGATATATTATTACAAAAGAACAATATAGAATTAAAAAATGTAATAAATATTCACACTAGCGAAATGATAATTTCTGCAGTAAAAAAAGATTTAGGTATAGGATATGTAATACATAATTTAGTAGAAAATGAAATCAAGAATAATGAAATTAAAATGTTAAATATCAAAGAGAAATTACCTACTGTTGAAATAAATATAATATATGATAATCGTTTTCTAACAAAAGCTCCTACAAAATTTATTGAAGACTATATAGATTATAACTTAGATTTATAATCTATATTCTTTTTAATTATACCCATAATTTTAAATTATAAAATAGATAAAAAATAAATCTTTGTCAAAATTACATGTTTCTTTTATAATTGAATTGTGGAGGGAAAATAATGATAAAGAATATTGGAGTTTTTAAAGATTTTTCTGATGATTCTATAAAAAGTGTATTTGATGCCGGGAATAATCAGATAATTGAAATGACTTTATTGGCTAATAAGGCAGAAACAGATGTCGTATGTGTTCCAACACATCATTTCTGTAATATGGGTTGTGTTATGTGTCATTTAACTAATAAAGGGTTAAATAAATCAATGGTTTCCATAAAGTCCGATGATTTTATTACATGTTTAATGCAAACTTTAACTAAACAAGGTCAAAAAAGAACTTCTAAGAAAAAATTACTTATTTCATTTATGGGAGTAGGAGAGCCTTTGTTAAATCTTAATTTAATAGAAGAGGTTTATAAAAAAGAAAATTTGCTTAGAGAAAAATATGGTTATGAAAGTATTGGTTATGCTTTAGCAACTATGATGCCTAATAAGAATATTTTAAAACTAAATGAATTAGCAAATAAATTAAATATTCCCCTAAAAATTCATTTTTCTATGCATACCCCTATTGATAGTGAAAGATTTAATTTAATACCTAATACAAAGGTAACTGTAGAAGAAGCTTTAGAGTATTTGACGATTTATCGAAAGACTTTGCAATCAAATAATATAGCAATGAATGAATATGTTAAACTACATAGATCTGATGATCCAACAGAAATTCATTACACATTGATAAAGGGAGTCAATGATAGTGAAGAAGATTTAAATAAATTATGTGAATTATTATCAAAATATCATATTCCAATCAAATTTATTAAATTTAATCCTACTAGTGATTTAGAAAGAAGTGAAAATGAACAAATTTGGATTGATAGAATTTCTAAAGAAATACCAAATCTTAGAATTAAAACCTATGCACCACCAGGAAAACAAATAGGAAGTTCTTGTGGAGAATTTACTAAACATTACTATCATCAAGAAATAGAAACAGAAGAAGAAAGAAAGGAATTTGAAAAATGGAAAATGGAACATCAGATATTTGAACAACAAAGAGAAAATAATATAAGTTTAGATGAATTTTACATGACTATAGCTGAGTTATCTGCTATGAGAAGTAAAGATCCTACTATTCAAGAAGGGGCTTGTATAGTTAGTGAAAATAATAAAGTATTATCAATTGGTTATAACACCCCCCCTAATGGGTATTCTGCTGAGCGTTTTAATTGGAGTGATAAAAACCAAGTTGTTCATGCTACTAGCAATGCAATTTTAAATTATCAAGGTAATCAAAGTGATTTTCAAAATGCTAAAATATATGTTGATGTATTTCCAGATTACGAATGTGCTAAAGAAATTATTCAATCTGGTATAAAAGAAGTAATATATTTAGCAAATAATAATGTAGAAACTCCCAAAATTATAGCATCAAAAAAATTATTTGATATTTTGGGAATAAATTATAGAGAATTAGAAATAAAAAATAAAGAAGAATTAAAAAATAAATTTGGAGGTAAAATAATGTTAACAGAAGAAGAAAGAAGAGAATTATTAGAAGAATTAAAAAGGGAATTATTTTTAGCAAAAAAAGTTTATGTTGAAAGATGTCGCCCTGATACAGTATTACCAGCTTATGCTAATGAAGGTGATGCTGGTATGGACATAAGAGCAGCTGAAGAAACAGTTCTTATGCCAGGAGAAACTAAAATTATTCCAACTGGTTTAAAATTAGCAATACCTGAAGGTTATGAAATTCAAATTAGACCAAGAAGTGGTTTATCTGCTAAAACAAATTTGCGAATTGCTAATAGTCCTGCAACAATAGATAGTGGATACCGAGATGAATTAGGTGTTATTGTAACAAATATTTCGGATAATACAGATGATGAAACTAAATATACTATTGATGAAACATATAAAAATGGTATTTATGTTATAAGACAAGGAGATAGAATAGCGCAAATTGTTTTAAACAAATATGAAAAAATTGAGTTTGAAGAACTAGAACAAGGAATGATTAGAACTTTAGGAAGAAATCGCAGTGGTGGTTTCGGAAGTTCAGGTGTAAAATAATTAGAATTAATAAAAAAGCCTTAAGGCTTTTTTATTGTTTTAATACATCTTTTCCTCTAGCAAACATTTGAATATTTCTTAGCATATAATCAAGTAAACTAGCTTTTTTAATTTCTTTTTTTACGGTTACATCAACTTCATCAATAATATTACCATCATTATCAATAATCTCTGCTGAACCAACGATATCCCCTGGCTTAACTGGTGCTTTAATAGTATCAACTTTTAAATTAAATTCATAATTACTAACATCTTCCGTATTTTTAAGAAGTTCTGTCGCATCTTCTAGTAACACAATCTCGGCAAAATTTTCTTTACCACGCTCAACTCGCACTTTACCTAAAACTTCATCTTTAGTTTTAATAGTATTAATTTTATAAGTATTAAAGCCATAGTTTAATAACTTAACAGTATCACTGCTTCTATTTTCAGTACTATCTTCACCCATAACAACTGAAATAAGTCTAAAATCATCTTTTTTCGCAGTCGCCGTTAAACAATAACCGGCAGTTTCTGTAAATCCTGTTTTAAGACCATCAACCCCGTCATAAAATCTAACCAGTTTATTTGTATTAACAAGCCAAGTTTTAGTGCCATCATTTTTCTCTAAATATTCTTCATAAATACTAGTATATTCTAATATTTTTTCATGATTTAATAATTCGCGAGCAATTATCGCCATATCCCGAGCAGTAGAATAGTGTCCTTCGCTATCAAGCCCATGGGCATTCACAAAATTTGTGTTATTTGCTCCAAGTTCTTTAAACCTTTCATTCATCATATCAACAAATGCTCCTTGCGAACCAGCTAGCTTTTCCGCAAGAGCAACAACAGCATCATTACCGGAAGCAATAGCAACCCCCTTTAATAAATCATGAACTGTATATACTTCACCAGCTTCTAAAAATATTTGTGAACCACCCATTGAAGCGGCTTCTTCAGATATAGTTACTTCATCATCTACTGATAACTTACCACTATCTATTGCTTCCATAATAAGTAACATACTGCCAATTTTAGTCATTGATGCTGGAGCAAGTCTTTCATCAGCATTCTTTTCATATAATACTTCCCCAGTTGCATAATCTATTAATATTGCACTCTTAGCAGTTGGAGTTAAATCTTCCTCGGCCATTACAATTGTCCATCTACCTAAAAATAAACCTATACAAAGTAAAACTAAACAAATTCTTTTCATACCAACACCTTAATAATTATTATGAAACTCAAAACTAAATATTACTGATGATTGCTTAAATGCTAAAAATGTTATATAATTTTCATTAAGAGGTACTGCTATTATGAAAAAATTATTATTTGCAACAACTAATCAAAGTAAAATAAATCGATTTTATGAAGGACTACTAAAAAAAGGTATTGAATTATTATCTTTAGATGATTTAAATTTAAATATTGATGTTGAAGAAAATGGTACAACTGCTATAGATAATGCTTTAATTAAAGCAAGAGCATATCAAACCCTAGTAGATATTCCGATTATGGCTATGGATGATAATTTATTTTTAGAAGGTGTTCCTGATAAAGAACAACCAGGAACTAATGTTAGAAGAATAGGGGGTAAGAGACTTACTGATGAAGAGATGATTAAACATTATACTAGTTTAGTTAATAATTATGGGGTTAATGGTAAAATTACTGCTCGTTGGGTCTATGGTATTGCTATAATTAATAAAACACGAGAATATACTCATACGTGTAGTAAAAGTGATTTTTATTTAGTGAGTAATCCAACCGAAAAAAGAGATATAGGATATCCTCTAAATTCCATATCAATTAATAAGAAATTAAATAAATATTTTACAGATATGACTGAAGAAGATAAAATAAGTCCCCAAGAAGATGAAAGTGATATAATAGATTTTATAGCCAATTCTTTGGAGGTATAAAAATGAATTTTAGAAGTGCTAATTTAAATGACTCTTTGCAACTTGATAATTTATTAACTAAGTTAGTTGAGGATGAAAAAATAAATTATGATAAATACATTAACATAGGAAAAATTAATGGTTTATATCAAACTTTACTTATTAATAATAATACTCATGCTTTTGTTTGTGAAGAAAATAATAAAATTGTGGGTTATATTTATTGTTATGTTAATAATGAATCAATTGGCATTTTAGATGCTTTATACATAGAAGAAGAATATAGAGGATTAGGTATTGCTACAAAATTAATTGAGTTAGCAATTAATTGGCTAAAGGATGAAAAGTTAGTTAAATTAATTGAAATAAGTGTAATGGATAAAAATGAACTAGCAAAAAAACTATATAAAAAATTGGGATTTCAAAAATTTAAGGAAACACTTAGAATAGAAATATAAGGGAGGTTATTATGGACACGATTACATTATTACCAGCAGATAGATATGTAATTTATAATAAAACTATTCTGACGGATTTTGATCGTAAAATACTTACAACATTTTATGAACCAATCATCGGTCATTTAGCAATAAGTTTATATCTAACTTTATGGAATGATTTAGAAGAAAACAAACAAATATCTAGAGACCTTAATCATCATCATTTGATGAGTATTTTAAAGTGTCCTCTAAAAACATTAAAGGAAGCTCGTGAATCTTTAGAGGCCGTAGGTCTACTTAAAACATACTTTAAAAGTGGGGATATTAATAATTACATCTATGAATTATATTCTCCATTATCTCCAATTGAATTTTTCAATCATCCAATTTTAAACATTGTTTTATATAATAACATCGGAGCTAGTGAATATGAATATTTAAAAAAAGTTTATCAAAAATTAAAAATAGATACTAAAGATTATTTGGATATATCTAAAAAAATAAATGAAGTTTATACAAGTTGCTCAGATTTACCATACTTTGAAAGTGTAGAGCGAAGTATAGGTAATATAGATTGTGCTGATCAAGTTGATTTTGATTTAATTGCATCAAGTATCCCTAAAGGCATTATTAATGAAAAAGCTTTTAATAAAAAGACGAAAGAATTAATTAATGAATTAGCATTTCTATATAATATTGATTCTCTAAAAATGGTGGAATTAATTCGAAGTGTTTTAAATGAATATGGTATGATTGATAAAAATAATCTACGACTTGCAGCTCGAAAAATGTATCAATTTCATAGTGGTGCATTGCCAACTCTTATTTATAGAACGCAACCAGAATACTTAAAAACCCCAGCTGGAGATAACTCCATGCGTGGTAAAATTATTCAAATGTTTGAAAACATCAATCCCGTTGATTTCTTAAGAAAAAAATATAAAGGCGTAAAACCCACTAACAGGGATATCAAAATAATTGAGACACTCGTAATTGATTTAGAAATGCCTCCGGCAGTAGTAAATGTCTTACTAGATTATGTTCTTCGTAAAAACAATAATCGCTTATCACAAGCATACATTGAAACTATCGCTGGACAATGGAAGCGGGCAGGCCTTAAAACTGCTGGTGAAGCTATGGATTTCGCCGAAAAAGAAAATAAGAGATTAAGTAAGAAAATGGATAATAAAGTTACAAGTAATAAAGAACCTGTTTGGTTTAATACGAAAAACGAAAAAGAAGAATTATCAGCAGAAGAACAAAAAGAATTAGAAACTTTATTTGAGGAGTTTAAATGATGGAAAAATTAAATTTAACATTAAGTGAAAAAGTAGAAAGAGAACTAGAAAAAAATTTACAAGAATCATTAAAAAATCCGGAATTTTGTAAATTAGTTAAAAGACTTAAATTAAATAAAGAATTAACTAAAAAACATAATTCTGAACTAATGGATACGGTAAATGAACTTGCTAATTGTAGTAATTGTAAAGGACTATTTATGTGCAAAAATAAGCTAGAAGGAAATGTCTTATATCCAACACTTGATAATGACACTCTAAAATTTATTTATATGCCATGTAAATATCAAAAAGAATTAATGCAAAAAGAAGAAGAGAAGCGTGTTAGTTTAAATGAACTTAATAATGCTCGGATGAAAGATATTGATTTAAGTGATAAAAAAAGATTAAAAGCTATAAAATGGTTAAAAGACTTTTATGATAAATATGAACCCGTTAATACCCTAAAAGGATTATACTTACATGGTTCATTTGGTAGTGGTAAAACTTACCTTATCGCCGCTTTATTTAATGAACTTGAAATAAAAAAACATGCTAATACGGAAATCATCTATTTTCCGGAATTACTTCGTAATATGAAAGAAGATTTTAGTTTAGTTGAAGATAAATTAAATTACTTACAAAATGTCGATATCTTACTAATCGATGATATTGGAGCAGAAAATGTCACAGTGTGGGGTAGAGATGAAATTCTTGGAACAATTTTGCAATATCGCATGAATAATAAACTAACGACATTTTTTACATCTAATTTAACAATTGAAGAATTAGAACGTCATTTATCAATAGCTAAGGGTAGTGAAGATACAGTAAAAGCTAGAAGAATAATTGAGCGAATCAAACAACTTACTGAAGATATCGAAATAGTCAGTGAAAATAGAAGAAAATAAAAAAACGAAGATATATTACTTTCACTTCGTTTTTTTATGATTTGACTTTTTCTAGTTCTTGCTTTATTTGCTTTATTCGTTCTTTTCCATGACAATATCTATACAATTTACCGCTTCCACAAGGACATTTCCCATTTTTTTTAATTTCTTGTTCCATCTTTTTTAATTGTTTTTCCAAAGATTGACGTTTTAAGTTTCTAGCATCATTAACATAGTCAATTTTTTCACAAGATGGATATCTAAATGAAAAGACAGTTTTACCATTAACGTTAGTAACAGCAAAATCTCCAAGAGTTATTATATCCATTCCAATTAAAAAATCAGTATCTGTATTTAATAAACCTCCAGTTACCATTATATTTTGTATTTCTAAATTGTTTGGTAACTGTAACCCTAATATATACTTATTGGCTTCTCTTATTCCTCCGGCAGTACTGGTAGTTACTGTGCCAACTGGAGTCAAATTGAGTTCTTTAGCTAATTTTTCGGAGATTACAGTGTTAGTAGCTCCGGTATCCCATATAGCGACATAATTACCTTTCTTTTTTACATAATTTGGATTTATTTTTTTGTCTATAAGAATTTCGACTTGAGTTTTCAAAACTTTAATTAATCCCTTTTCATTCTTTGTAAATGCAGTAAAACTTTGCATTAAAATGTCACTCTAGTGTGAAAAGTTTGAATATTCGCATCGTCATTTTCACAACTTTGTATAATGTATTTTCCAGCTTCAAGATCTCTAGCGTATTCTATAACTTTGTTTAAATCCTTATCATGAAACACAACTTCTTCGTTGTAAATAATTATGAATTCTTTTGGATATTTCTTTTTTAATTTTTCTTTTTCTTTTTTAAAGAAAATATAATTCTTATTTTTATTATCCATAAGACCTCCTTTGTTTATAAATATATCAAAATATCAAAAATATTACAATAAAAACTTTAATATTTCATTATTTTATGATATATTTATAATAAGGGTGTGATATAGTGATAGAACCATTACTTAAAGATGAAGAAGAAAAATTAGTAGTTGCGCCGGATAATAAGTTAGTACCAACCAAAAAAAATAAAGAAAATAAGGAAAAGAAAGAAAAAACTCCATTTAAATGGGATAGAAATGTAATTATAACAATTATTTTAACAATTCTTATTTTATGGTTTTTTGGAAAAAATATTATCAAACCATTTTATATGGGATTTAAGTATTTTGATTTAAGATATGAAGATAATACTTCTGAAAACAATAATGATAATAATACTAATGAAAATTTAACTGAAGAAGAAATATCTCTAGATTCAGCAATTCTTTTAAATACTTATAGTAAAATAAATATTGATAATTGTCTTAATTCTAGTTCTATACTTAATAGGTTTTATGGAGGAACAGCTCTAAATACTTTGAGTAATATTGAAAAAATGATTCTTATATTAAATCATTATGCAAGTGGTAGAGATTCTTTTTCTATTACTTTAAATGATTTAAACATAGAAGCTATGTCTTTATTTAATGATACAAGTTTTATAACTACAGATTCTACTATTTATGGTAATTTTCAACTAACTTTTGATGAAGTAACCCAAACTTTTAATGTTACTTTAATGAATCCTAATACCTGTTCTAATGACTTTTTAATAAGACAAATTGATCATGCTACAACTCTAAATGATGAATTATATATTTATGAAAAATTTGGGTATTTTAAGTTTTTAAGTGATAACACTTATGAAATATATAGCGATTCTATAGGAAGTAACTTAATAGGAAATTATACAGATACTACTGGCAATAAAGAATATAGTGATATAACTAATTTGAAAACCTATAAATGGACATTCAAAAAGGGTAATGATAATAATTATTATTTTGTATCTATTACCCCAGAATAATATTAGTAATTTGTCTAAATAACAAATTAATATTGTTTTCTAAATAGATTATCTTATAAGTATAATCTATTTTTTTAATATGACTTTTAGTTTTAAGTAAATACCCATTTTTATAATAAGTTATTAATAGTTTATCGTGAGTATAATAAGCATTAATTATTTTGTTTTCTAAATCCATTTTTTCATCTTCTGATAAAATTGGCATTTTTACTTTGCTTTTTTCATTTATTAAATTATTTACTACAGTTCTTCCATTCATTAAAGAATTAAAAGGCATCCATTTAATCATACCACGATCTTTATTCATGATGCCCTCCAATTTTAGTGTTTCTCTCAATTGCTGTTGAATCTGGAAGTAGGCTACTAGCCTTGATTAAACTATTTTTTCCAAATTTATTTTTAATCTCATCAATAGCTTCATTTATTTTTTCTTCATTTTCTATAGTTTCAGTATTTTCAAAGAGATTTAATTGTACACCTTTTTTAGGTACTAAACCCCCACAAGATATACTTACTTTTCTAATTGGTAAAAATTCATAATATCTATCAAATATCATATTACAATATTTTACAATTTCTTTTGCTGCATCTGTTGGAGATTCTAATTTTAAACTATGATAAAAACCACTACCAATATCTTTAGAATAACTAATACCTAACCCAATAACTGTAGTTTGTTTGTTATTGCTTCTTAGTCTTGCACATAACAAATCTACCATTTCACTAATAATTATTCTAATATTAGATTCATTATAATCTTTAAATAAAACTTGGGAATGACTATAACTTTTATCTTTAGCTTGCATTTTAAAATCACTAATACGACTTAAATCTATTCCGTTTGCGTGATTCCAAAGCTCTAAGCCCATAACCCCAAATTTATCTTTTAACTTATACGGATCGTATTTGGCGAGATCTCCGACAGTATAGATATTTAATATATTTAAGTTTTTCTCCATTCTAGCTCCGATTCCCCACATTTTAGATAAGGGAGTAATACTCCATAACTTAGTAGGTACATCATCATAAGTCCATTTAGCTATGTTATTTTTATGATGCTTTGCATCAATATCCATAGCAACTTTAGCGAGTAACAAATTCGGTCCAATGCCACAGGTAACAGTAAGACCAGTTTTATCATAGACTTTTTGAATTATTTCTAAAGCTAATTCATAATCACTTTTTTTATATAATTTTAAATAATCTGTAACATCTAAGAAACACTCATCAATAGAGTATACATGTAAATCTTCTGGTGCTACATAATCTAAATAAATTCCAACAACTTCTTTACTTTTTTCAATATATAATTTCATTCGTGGGGGAACAATTGTATATTTAATATTCTTTGGTATATCATAAAGTCTACTTCTAGAAGCTACTCCTTGAGCCTTTAAATAGGGAGTAACTGCAAGAGTAATTGCTCCATTGCCTTGATTTTTATTAGCAACAACTAAAGGTACTTTAAAAGGATCTAAGCCTCTTTCAATACACTCACATGAGGCAAAAAAACTTTTTAAATCAATACACATAATATGTCTATTAGGATACAATTTTTCCATAATTTACCTCCGAACATTTGTTTCTAAATAAATTATAAAACAAATACACTGATATAGCAATTCCTATTTTTGGAAATCTTTTACTAATTTTAATATATCTTTATCACTAATTCCTAATACATTAATTAATTTGGCAAATGTTTCAATCTTAGGTATTTCTTCATCATTTTCTATTCTTTGAACAGTTCTAGTGTTTAGATCACTTCTTTCAGCCAATTCCTCTTGAGTTATTTTTAGTTTCATTCGATATTCTTTAAACATAACTACCTCCATGACAATTATGTCATTATAAATAACATTTGTGTATGTCATAAAAGGCATTTATATTATTTTATTCATTTTTTCTCAATAGTAATAATTAAACCTTCTTTTTTTGCTATTTTAAGTAATAGTTCAAAATCATAATTTCTTTGACCATATTCATAAAATTGAATAGCATTTTTACTTCTGCCAATACTTTTACCAAACTCTTCTTGCGTTTTGCCGCTCCATTCTCTAATAATTTTAATTACTTCGTTAGCCTTATAATAGTTAGCTACTATTTTCAAAATATATCACCTCTTGACAAGCATACAAAATGTTGGTATTATTTTGTTAGAAAAACAAACATATTGTTGGTTTTATATATTGGAGTGGTGTAGTGTGAAAAAAATATTGTTGATAACTAGCATTATTTTAACATTAAGTATAATAGTTATTTCTACATTTAATAATATGGATAATAAAGAAAATAATATAATATCTAATGTAGAAAAGAATAAACAAATAATAAACAGTAATATGATAACCATGATGTATGAAACAGAATCAGGTTCTGGAGAGTATACAGAAACCAAAGATACAACTTGGCCAGAATCTGGTTATATATTTAATGATGTTTTAAGTGGTTGTGAAAATGGCGGAGAACTTGAATATAATTCTGAGAATAATACAGTAAATTTATTAAGTAATTCCTCTGATCGATGTTATGTTTATTTTGATAAATATGATGGGGTGTGGATAGATAATGTTGTAGCTACCAATGTAACTGGAAGTTCAATTACATTAGATGTAAGCGTTACAAGTGAAAATGGAAGTATAACAACATATTATTATTCATTAAATGATAGTGAAGAATATATAGAAACAACAACTAATCCAATAATAATAGATGATTTAAATAAATTAACAGAATATAATATAAAAATATATGCAAAAGATAATACTGGAGCAAGGTCTAATTTATATGAATTGAATGTTAGTACAACTGATGAATCAAAACCTGTTATAAATAGTGTTAGCGTTAGTAATATAACTGAAAACGGATTTACTTTAACAGTTGATGCAACAAGTGAAGTAGGAATAAGTAAATATTATTTTACTATCGAAGGTGATGGGGAGCAAGTAGGTGGTACTAGTACAACAAACAGTTATACTTTTAATACAGTGGGTGCTAATAGTACTTATAATGTTATTGTTTTTGTAGAAGATAATAACAGAAACTTTTCAAATGAATATGAACTCACAGTTCAAACAACAGGTAAATCATTTGCTAGTCATATAAAAGATATTTATGCAGTACAGAATTTAAATAACATTAATGATATATTTTATCATAATGTTAATCTACCAGATGGTGCTAAAGATAATAGTTATCGCTATTATGGTTCAGATCCTAGTAATTATGTATGTTTTGGTTCAACGGCTAGTACTTGCCCAAATGATAATCTGTACCGAATCATCGGAGTATTTAATAATGAAGTAAAACTAATTAAAAATGTAAATATAGGTAGTATAGAGTGGAGTGGGAATTTTTATAATAGTAGTGTTTTATGGAGGGAGAGCACTTTAAATACAGATATTTTAAATGGTAGCTTTTTAAATAGCTTTAATAGTTCATGGCAAAATAAAATATCAAATCATAGTTGGAAAGTCGGAGGCATGACTTCTTCAAATGGAAGAAGTACAGCAAAAACTGCATATGATTATGAAGTTGGAAGTAATTCCTGCCAAACAACTTCGACGGACTGTGTTTATTCAGCAAAGGTCGGATTAATGTATGTAAGTGATTATGGATTTGCAGCAAGTCCTAGTTATTGGGATAGTAATTTATCAAGTTATACTAATCGCTTTCAAGACTGGTTATATGATGAAGATAATTATGATGAATATACTATAACTAAAAACAATAGTGCCAGTAGTAGTTGGGATGCAGTATTTATTATTTCAGATGGTGGTATCGATCTTCAAGGAGTTGCTGTAGCTCCAAGTCCTGAAGTAAGGCCCTGTTTCTACCTTAATTCAAATGTTGAATATAGTAGCGGTAATGGAACACAAAGTGATCCTTTCAGAATAAAACTTTAAAAAAATAAATGAAATTACGAAATCTCACGGAATAAGATTACTAAATTTCACGGAATGAAATTAACAAATCTCACGGAATAAAAATTGAAAATCTCACGGAATAGTATTGCAAAACATATATAAATATAGTATAATTATTTCAGAAATTTGGAGGTTTTATGACTGGATATAAGAAAAGAATTGTTGATGAGAAAATAAAAGAATATCTTCGTTTATTTGGAGCAGTTTGTATTGATGGACCTAAATATTGTGGAAAAACATGGGCTGGAAGAAATCAAGCAAAAAGTGAAATATTATTACAATCTAAAGATAATAATGATGAGGCAACTAATTTAGCTAATATTTCTCCAAAACTTGTTTTAGAAGGTGAAAAACCAAGACTAATTGATGAATGGCAAGAAGCAACAAGTTTATGGGATACTATTAGAGCGGATGTAGATAAAACTGGATTAAAAGGACAATATATTTTAACTGGATCTTCTACTCCTAATAGAAAAGGTATATCTCATAGTGGAGCAGGTAGATTTGGCTATGTTCATATGCGAACAATGTCTTTATATGAGTCTGGTGATTCATCAGGAAAAGTATCACTAAAAGATATATGTGATAATAATATTAAAGATATAAAAACTGGTGAAGTAGATTTAAAACATTTAGCATCATTAATAATTCGTGGTGGCTGGCCAGCAAATTTAGATTTTACAACTGACGAATCAAGAAAAATGGTTAAAGAATACTTAGATTTAATTATTAATGATGATTTAATTCGTCTGGATGGAGTAAAAAGAGATAAACATAAAATGTGGCTACTATTAAAATCATTAGCTAGAAATGAATCTACAACTGTAACAAACGCCACTTTAAAAAATGATATTAAAGAAATTGATAACGAAGATATTGATATAGATACAGTTGCTTCTTATCTCAATGCTTTAAACAAATTATTTTTATTAGATAATGATGAACCATTCTCAGAAAATATTCGTTCAAAGGTCAGAGTAAAACAAGCTGAAAAAAGACATTTTGCTGATCCTTCAATTACTTGTGCTATTTTAAATTTAACAGTTGATAAATTACTTGGAGATTTACAAACATTTGGCTTTTTATTTGAAGCAATGGTTGAAAGAGATTTGAAGATTTATGCAGAATCTTTTGATGCTAAATGTTTTCATTATCAAGATTATCTAAATAGAGAAATAGACTGTGTAATTGAACTTGAAGATGGTAATTGGTGTGCTTTTGAAATAAAACTTGGAGCTAACCAAATAGATGATGCTACAGCTAATTTAATTAAAATAAGAGATTCTATCCAAAATGAAAATGGAAAAGTACCTAAAGTTTTGTGTGTAATATGTGGTATGAGTAGTTATGCTTATAAAAGAGAAGACGGAGTTATAGTAGTACCGATAACTGCCTTGAAAAATTAGTAAGAATGCAATTTTTTGCATTTTTTTCATATCTTCGACATTATTCGACAATTTTTTTAAATATTTTGTGGTATAGTGTTTGAGAAGGAGGTTTTGGACATGTTAGAAAAATTAACAACTAAACAAGAAGTAGTCCTAACTTTTATTAAAAAGTATATTGCAACACACAGTATTTCTCCAACTATAAGAGAAATATGTGGTGGTGTTGGCCTAAGTAGTCCATCAACTGTACTCGCTCATGTTGAAAACTTAAAAAATAAAGGCTATTTAACTACTATTGATAATAAATGTAGAACTATAAGATTACTTGTTGATAATGAATATTTAACAAAATAATAAATAAAATCAAAAATCTCACGGAATGAAATCACCAAATCTCACGGAATGAACTTATTTCTATTGCTAGATTACTTTAATAAATGATATAATTTCCTTAGAGAAGGAAATTGGTGAGTGTATGGAAAAGAAATTAAAATATAATCCTAGTGACTATCAAAGTTTAGCGTTTTATCTAAAAGATATAGAAAATAAGTATGATGATTATATTAAAGCAAATAAGAGTGATATAAAATTAATACTTTTAAAAGAATCAATAAATGAATTAAGAAATGGTTTGAAATCAGCTGTTATTTTACAAGAAATATCTAAAATTGAAGCTGAAGAAATGTTAGATTATTATTGGGAGTTGATAGAATGATAGATATAACAAATTATAAACAAGAAATAAATAATTATGGAGGTTCAGAATTAAAAGCTACTTATATTATTAATGGTGAAAAGTATATGGTAAAAATGCCAGATCCAATTAGAAAAAAAACTCTAGATTTAGGTTATATGAATAATCAATATTCAGAATACATTGGTTGTCATATATTTGAATCTGTTGGTATTCCAGTGCAAAAAACTATGCTTGTAAAACTAAATAAAGATGGAAAAGAAAAAATCGCAGTAGCTTGTAAAGATTTTTTGAATTCTGGAGAAGAACTTATAGAAATATCCAATGTTTCTTTGTCTTTATCTACTGAAAAAAAGTATGAAATATCAATAGAAGATGTATATGAAATAATAAATAAAATGTCTGTAAATTATAAATTAGACGAAAATAAATTAATATCAAATTTTTGGGATATATTTGTTGTTGATGCACTAATTGGTAATACAGACCGTCATTTTGGTAATTGGGGTTTTATTAAAGAAAAAGATATTTTAACACTAGCTCCAGTTTATGATTGCGGTTCATCATTGCATCCGTTATTATCTGAAAATGAACAAATCAAATTAATGAGTGATTCTATTGCTTTTAAAAATTCATCTTATAATATTGCTTCTGTATATACTATGAATAATAAGAAAATATTCTATCATGAAATATTTAAAAATCCACCAGTTGATTTAAAGGAAGCAATTAAAAGAATAGTGCCTAAAATAGATATGAAAAAAATTAAAGAAATAATTGCATCAACGGAAGGATTATCTAAAACTCAAAAAGAATATTATTTTAAAGATATATTATTAAGAAAAGAAGAAATATTAGATAAATCATATAATGAAATAAAAAATTAAAAATCTCAAGATAAAATGAGATTTTTATTATGGAAAAAAGAGTAGTTATATGATAAACTTATTATAGAATAAGAGTGTGATATTATGTTTGGTAAAATACTTAAGATTGATAATAACGAAATAACTATTGAAAATACTAGTGGTAAAGCCTTATCAAGTATTATGAACTGTCATTTAGTATTTGTTGATCCTGATAGACTAGTAGTTGGTGAACTCATCTATATTGATAAAGAAATAGCTAGAGTTCTACTTGTTGGTGAAATTAAAAATAATACATTTATTTCTGGAACTATCCAAAAACCTAGTGGAACATCTGATATTAGAATAATAAGTGCCAAAGAATTAGAATTAATAATTGGTAAAAACAACATTGATAAAAATAGGTTATTATTAGGAAAATCTGCCATTTATAAAAATTTTAATGTATCAGTTGCTTTGAATGACTTCTTTGCAAATCATAGTGCCATTATTGGTAATACTGGCTCCGGAAAATCTTGTGGAGTAGCAAGAATTTTACAAAATCTATTTAATAGCGATTATAAACCAATAAATTCTCATATTGTTTTGTTTGATGCTTATGGAGAATACAAAAAAACTTTCCTAAATATGAATGGGGAAGGATTAAAATCTGTTTGCCTAACTACTAAAGTAACAGAATCTTTTGAACATTTACTTACACTTCCAGCATACTTTTTAGATGCCGATGATTTAGCAATTTTACTTGGAGCAACAACTGCTGATCAAATACCAGTTTTAAGTAAAACCCTAAAACTTGTTCGAATATTTATGAGTAATGATCCTAGAATGAAAGAATATAAAAATGATATTATTGCATCTTGTTTACTTGACATATTAACTAGTGGCAGAAGGTCAAGTCAAATGCGAGATCAAATAATTGCTGTTTTATCCCATTATAATACCGATACTCTAAATTTAGATTCTATAATCCACCAACCGGGTTATGATAGAACTCTAAGACAATGCTTACTTATTGATGAACAAGGTAAAATAAATGCTATTTTAGAAGTAACTAAATTTTTACAACAATTTAATAAAGTTGATTTAGATACAATTATTTTTGAAGAAAATCTTGCTTACAGTTTAAATGATTTATATTATGCCCTAGAATTTGCCCTTATTAGTGAAGGAACCCTAAATAATGATATCTCTTATAAACAAAATAATATTCTAAAAAATAGATTACAAAATATCATTAATGGTAATGAAAGAGCCATATTTGATGTTAAAAATTATATTGGTAAAGAAGAATTTGTTTTAAATATGTTTAATAACACTCAACTTATCAACATTGATTTAAGTTATCTAGATGATCGTTTTGCTAAAATTATTACTAAACTTTATTCTAAACTATTATTTAATTATACAACTAATCTTCAAAATCGTGGTACTTTTTCAGTCAATATAATTTTAGAAGAAGCCCATCGTTATGTTCAAAATGATTCGGATATCGATATCATCGGTTATAATATATTTGATAGAATTACTAAAGAAGGTAGAAAATATGGAACTCTTTTAACATTTATTACGCAAAGACCAAGTGAACTATCAACAACTGCCTTATCCCAATGTTCTAATTTCATAGTTTTTAAATTATTTTATCCTCGTGATTTAGAAATAGTTCGTAATATGAGTGTAAATGTTGCAGAGTCTACTATTGAACAAATTAAATCCCTAAATCCTGGTACAGCTTTTTGTTTTGGAAGTGGCTTTAAAATGCCAATTCTAATTAATTTTGAATTGCCAAGTCCAATGCCAGAGAGTACCAGTTTAAAAATAAATAAGATATGGTATGGTGAAGACAATGCTTGAAGTTAGTTTAAAATCTAGTGATTTATTATATTTATCCCTTAATTTATTTGAAATACAAAATCCTAAAGCCGTAGTTAAAATAATTATTGGCTTAAGAGAACACAAAGAAAGATATTATGATTTTATCTTGGAACTTAATAAAAATGGTTTTAATGTAGTTATAAGTGATACCCGTGGTCATGGTAAAAGTATAAGTGGCACTTATCCTCTGGGATATATTGATGACTATCACAAACTTATAGAAGATGAAAAAGTTATCAATGATTATATTAAATCTAGATACCCAGGTTTGCCAATCTATCTTTTCGGTGATTCTTTAGGTGCGGAAATTGCTCAAGTATATTTACAAAAGTATGATGCTACGATAAATAAGTTGGTTCTATGTAGTCCCTTTAGAATAGGAAGACCTAATCCATTTATTATTAATTTAACTCTAAAAGTTGAAGGACCTAAGAAAACTAATTCATCCATGCAAAAACAAATTGGCCTTGACCGCTTAGAAGATACAATTAAAGATTTAAGTGCTAGAGAAGTATTTAAAAATGATACTCTTTGTAACTTTTATTATACCAATGGTGCCATATTTAATTTAGTCAATTTAAATAAAGAATTAGGTAATAAAAAAGCTTATTTAAAAAATAATCTAAGTTTGCCAATATTTATGTGTTATGGGGCTAAAGATATTCAGTCAGGTAGAGAAAATACTCAAGTGTTAATCAATATTTTAAAAGAAGTAGGATACACAGATATTACAGGGTTAGAATATCCTAATTTGTTCCATAAAATATTATTTGAAGGATACCATAATTTTATTTATAAAGATATTATTAATTTTTTGTTAAAATAAATTTGATTTAGTGTTATAATGTAATGGGGGAATGCTTATGATAAAACCAGAAGTTATAGAATTTTGTGAAGACCACAAAATTAGTATTAGAAAATTCTTACAAGAAAATTACAGTATTATTCCGAGTAACAGTACTAAAAGATATCGAATAAGACACAAAGAAATTGCGGGATTTGCTAATCTCATACCCGTTTCGATGTTTTTTGCTTATCGCTATCCGGAATTAGTAGCTAGTGGTAAATTAGTTGTAGTTGAAGATGATTATCATAAGTACAATGTTTATATTAATCCTCGAATTATCGGAGAATCTTTAGAGCTTCAAGAACTAGAGGATGAATTAAAAAAATTAGATGAAGATCTAGCAGAAGACTTAGTACAAATAAATCTTTTACTAAGAAAAATTGCTGATTTAAAAGAAAATGTCAGTATAATTAATCATTTTCATGGTGAAAATGAAAATGCCAAAGCTCTTAATTTATATCAAAAGGGTAAGGACTTAGGCTTAACAAGAACGAAAAAGAGACTTGAAAATAATTAATAATTATGCTAATATATTTTTGTAAATCGATGAAGAAAGACATGATTTTTAACCCTAGTTTATAGAGAGTTAGTGGCTGGTGGAAACTAATAAATAGATTAAAAATTACTACTTTCTAAGAGAGTTAATAAACTCCGGTCTAAGCCGTTATCTTAATTAAGTAAACATGAGGATGGTACCGTGCAAATTGCACTCCTTGAGGAACCATCCTTTTTATTTTGAAGGAGGAACATGATAGAAGAATTAGAAGATATTGAAAAAAGAAAAGCTGAATTAAAAGAAGAAATAGATACTTTAAACTTAAAATTAGAATTAATTGCTAGAAGATCGGGAAGACCACGAATTGATAAAAGAATTAGAATTATCAAGAGTGATTTAGCAAAATTAAATAGTGAATATATACATCTTATTAGTCGTAAGTATATAGAAGGAGAGGATGAATTATGATAAATATTAAAGAAAATGAAAAATTAAGTGTACTAAATCACAGTTGTGCTCATTTACTAGCTCAAGCTGTAAAACATTTATACCCAGATGCTTTATTTTGGGTAGGTCCAGTTATTGAAGACGGATTTTATTATGACATCGATTTAGGGGATAAAACTCTAACTCTAGAAGATTTGCCAGAAATAGAGCGTGAAATGAAAAAAATTGCTAAAGATGGTAAGAGAATCGTAAGACAAGAATTAACTAGAGAAGAAGCCCTTGAAAAATTTAAGGATGATCCATATAAAATTGATTTAATAAACAATATGCCAATTGATGCAATTATTAGTTGTTATACCCAAGGAGATTTCACTGATTTATGCCGCGGACCACATGTTGAGTCAACTAAACTACTTAAGAATTTTAAACTTCTTAAAGTTAGTGGAGCATACTGGAAAAATGATAGTAATAATCATATGCTTCAAAGAATATATGGTGTATGTTTTGAAAATAAAGAAGAAATGGATGCCTATTTACAAGAATTAGAAGAAGCAAAACTTCGTGATCATCGAAAATTAGGAAAAGATTTAAAGATATTTACTACTAATGATTTAGTAGGCAAAGGATTACCTATGTATTTACCAAATGGCTATATTATTTGGGAAAATCTCGAAAATTACATTAAAGCTAAAGAACGAAAAATGGGTTACTTACATGTTTTAACTCCACCTTTAGGTAATGTCGAATTATATAAAACTAGTGGTCATTGGGATCATTATAAAGATAATATGTTTCCTAAAATGGAAGTTGAAGGCGAAGAATTCGTTTTAAGACCAATGAATTGTCCACATCATATGATGATTTATGCTAATGAAATCCATTCATATCGTGATTTACCAATAAGAATTGGGGAAATTGCTAGAGATTGTCGCTTTGAAGCAAGTGGAGCCTTAAAAGGAATTGAAAGAGTCAGAACTTTCTGTCAAAATGATGCTCATCTTTTTGTAACACCTGAACAAATCGAAAGTGAATTTGCTAATGTTGTTAATTTAATATTAGATGTATATAAAGATATGAATATTACTAATTATCGTTTTGAATTATCTTTAAGAGACCCTGCAGATACTGAAAAATATTATCCAGATGATGAAATGTGGAATAAAGCTGAAGACAAACTTCGTAAAGTATTAGATGATATTGGCCTAGAGTATACTGAAAAAATTGGTGAAGCGGCTTTTTATGGACCTAAACTTGATGTTCAAGTTAAGCCAGCAGTAGGTAATGAATATACTTTATCCACTTGTCAATTAGACTTTTGTCTTCCAATGCGTTTTGATTTAACTTATATTGATTCCGATGGTTCTAAAAAAACTCCAGTAGTTTTACACCGAGCTATATTTGGAAGTTTAGATAGATTCATTGCCTATTATCTAGAAGAAACTAAAGGTGCTCTACCTTTTTGGTTAAGTCCAACTCAAATTACTATTGTTCCTGTTAATAATGAATATCATTTAGATTATGCAAATAACATTTACACAGAATTAAAGAATTTAAATTATCGTGTTCATCTAGATGATAGAGAAGAAAAACTAGGCTATAAATTAAGAGAAAGTGTTGTTAATAAAGTGCCAATAACTTTAATATTAGGTCAAAAAGAAGTAGACGATAACAAAGTAAGTTATCGTTTATTAGGTAGCACTGACACTAAAACGGTATCTTTAAAAGAATTTGAAGATTATATAAGTGACTTAGTTAATAATTTAAAATAATGAGAAAAAGTAAATTTGCTTTTTCTTATTTTTTATGATAAAATAATAGCCAATTTAGGGGGAATTGTCATGAAAGTGGTATCTATTAGTAAAAGAAAGTTAAAAAAACTTCCAACTTTACAGTTAAGTCACAAAGTATTTAATACTGAAGGACAACTATATATTTATGATGAAAAGAACAAATGGAATCATTATAATGAACTTTTAAAAATATATTATAATCAGTCCGATGCTTATTTAGCAGATAAAATTTATATAATAAGTCAGCTTATTGCTAGTAGCAAGTATTTAGATATACCAGAGTTAGTACTACCAAAATCATTAGTATCAGTTGATGGTGAGATTAATGGTTTTGCAATGCCTTATATAGAAAATAATATAAATTTATCTTTATTGCTAAAAAATCCTAAAGTTAATATAAAACAAAAACTTGAATATTTAAAAGAAATATTATCTTTACTTGAGAAAATTGGTAAAATAAAACAATTAGAAGATAAATTCTTTTTAGGAGATATTCATGAAGGAAACTTTATTTTAGATATTGATGAACAAATAATTAAAGCTGTTGATTTAGATAGTTCATATATTAATAATAGTAGTATATCAGTTTCAAAATATTTAACATTTAATAGTAAAATTACTAATAACCCCATCAAATATCCGCACGATGAAGAAGGTAGAGCAATACCAAATAAAAATACAACTATGTTATGTTTTATTTATATGTTGCTTAATTCTTTAAGTAATAGTGAAGTAAGTTATTGGTCGATGAATGAATTTTATAATTATTTGTATTTTTTAGAAAAATCGGGAATATCTAAAGAATTACTTACAGTAATAAACGATATTTATACTCCAACTCAAAGTAATGATTTTGATGCATCACTTTTAGATTCGATAGACACTAGTAAAAACTATACATTAACTAGGGCTCATATAAAAAGGACAGATAATACATATTATGAATAGAGGTAATTGAGTTAGAAAAAGACTAAAATAATCAAAATTAGCAAAATAATGATTGACAAACATAAAATATTAGTGTAAACTAAGGGTGTTGTTAAAAAAGGAAAGCGATTTGTATCCACCTGATTACCAAAGGTAATGGGTAAAAAGCCGAAGATTTTTAAGATGGTTTTTTAGTGGATACAAAATATGTATCCATTTTTTAATGTATGGAGGTGCTTAACATAGCAAATAATAGTGAAATGCAAATTAATGAAAACATCAAGGTTCCAGAATTGATGGTTATTGGCCCTAATGGCGAAAAAATGGGAGTTAAAAGGTTAGAAGATGCTCTAACTTTAGCTAACTATGCGGGATTAGATTTAGTACTTATGAGTGCAAATTCAACACCAGCAGTAGCTAAAATAATGGATTATAATAAATACCGTTATGAAAAGCAAAAGAAGCTAAAGGAAACTCAAAAGAAACAAAGGGAAGCCAACAAAGATATGAAAGAATATCGTCTTTCTGTTACTATTGATGTTAATGACTTTGAAACTAGAAGAAGAAATGCTAAGGATTACTTAGAAAAAGGACATAAAGTTAGGGCATTTATTAGATTCAAAGGTCGTCAGATGGCTAGACCTGAACAAGGACAAGAAGTTTTACTTAGATTCGCAGATAGCCTAAGTGATGTTTCAACAATCGAACTTGAACCAAAACTTGATGGTAGGCAAATGTCTATGATTTTAGCACCAAAAAATAAAGAAGGGAAGAATAAATAATGGCAAAATGCAAACAAAAAACTCATAAATCAAGTGCAAAAGTATTTATGAAGAAAAAAAATGGTGAACTTACCTATATGAAGAGTGGAAGTAACCATAAAACAGGAAAAGATTCAGCTAAGGAAGTTAGACAAAGAAGAAACAAAGGTACTTTAAGTAAAGGAGATAGAAACAGATTAAAATCTGTTATCTAGAATTGAGGTGAATAGCAAGTGGCAAGAGTTAAAGGTGGAAATGTTTCCAAAAATAGAAGAAGAAAAGTATTAAAAGAAGCAAAAGGTTATTTTGGAAGTAAACATAGATTATATAAGACTGCTCAAGAACAATTATTCCACAGTGGTGCTTATGCATATCGTGATAGAAAACAAAATAAGAGAAACTTTAGAAAATTATGGATTACAAGAATTAATGCTGCATGTCGTGAAAATGATATAAGTTATTCTAAGTTTATCAATGGTTTAACTAAAGCAGGTATCGAAATCAACAGAAAGATGCTTTCAGAAATGGCTATTGATGATGCTAAAAGTTTTGCAGCTTTAGTTGAAACAGCTAAAAAAGCTTTAAATGGCGAAGTTGTAGCTCCTAAAAAGGTAGAAGCAAAAGCTGATGCCAAAAAAGAAGAAGTAAAAGAAGTTAAAAAGGAAGAAAAGAAAGAAGTAGCTAAAGAAACTGAAGATTTATCTAAAAAAACTTTAGCAGAATTAAAAGCTTTAGCTAAAGATAAAGGCATTAAAGGTTATTCAACAATGAAAAAAGATGAATTATTAGCATCTTTAAAATAATTACTTGAAAAGTGTTGAGTTTTAAAATATAATAAATATAGAAGTTTTACTTAGTTAGTTGTTTACTCCAAACACTAGCTCAGTTTAAACCGATTATAAAGTAAGGAGGATATTATGGCTTTAAGTAAAGAAGAAAAGGCAAAAATTATAAAAGAATTTGCTAAATCTAAAGAAGATGTTGGTAGTGCAGAAGTTCAAATTGCAATACTAACTCATGAAATTAATAACTTAACAAAACATTTACAAGAACATAAGCATGATTATCATTCTAAAAGAGGTCTACTTATGAAAGTTGGTCGTCGTAAGAAATTACTTGACTACTTAAAAACAAGAGATGTTGTAAGTTATCGTGAAGTAATTAAAAAACTAAATTTAAGAAAATAATTAAAGGGCACTTGTTTTTAGTGTCTTTTTATTTTAGAAAGAGGTAATCTGAAAAATAAAAATTGAAAAAAATTAGCTAAAAATACTAAAAAGGGCAGACTTCCCCTTACCCCAAGTTAAA
>UREA01000021.1 GCA_900546715.1 uncultured Mycoplasmatota bacterium
TGGTATAACCAAAGATTTAATAATGAAATCTACTGGTTTAAACGATGAAGATTTACATGAATTAAGTATTATTTAAATAGTAAAGGAGGTTCTTTATTATGGATGAAAAGGCAAAAAGAGCAGCTACTTATGTCCGTGAATTTTTAGGAGACCCTAAAAACCAAGATTTGCTTAATCATTTTGATTCTGAAGTTCGCAATGCCAAATATGAAGGACGTGCTGAAGGTATTGAAGAAAATAAACTTGAAACAGCTAAGAAGATGTTAAATGATGGTTTCTCGAAAGAATTGATAAACAAATATACTGGACTAGATTTTAAAGATTTAAATAATTTGGTGGAAAGTTAATGACTAACTTATCAGAAGTTGAAGGTATACAAAAAAGGTAGAAATGGCTAATTTAGTTAAAAGATTACGAATTGTTTTTGTTATTGCAAAGTAATTCGAGATACCTTATTAATAGGGTATCTTTTCTTTTGGTGAAAAAAATTAAAAAAATTAGCAGTTATATATTGACAAGTGCTAAGCATAATATTATAATGTAACTAGCACTGTTGAAAAGAGAGTGCTAAAAGAAGGATGTTTATGGACGCAAGAAGAAATAATATATTAAAAGAAATCGTCGAGACATTTATTAAAACAGCTAGGCCTGTTGGATCTAAAGCATTGTGCGATAAGTTTAATTTATCGAGTGCTACTATTAGAAATGAAATGGCAGTTTTAGAAGAACTGGGATATTTAGAAAAAAACCATGTCTCTTCAGGTAGGGTTCCTAGTGAATCTGGATATCGCTATTATGTAGAACATTTAATGGAAGCAGAAAAAATAACAGGTAGTGATATGTTAAAACTTCAAAAAATATTTGCAAGTGGCGAATTAGAACTAAGTGATGCTATTAATAAGTGTATGGAAATAATTAGTGATATAACTAACTATACCAGTGTAGTTTTGGGAAAAAATAGCAAAGATAATAATTTGTTGCAAGTAAGTATTATAGCTATTAATGCATCTCAAGTAGTAGCAGTTGTATGTACTGATAAAGGCAATGTTGAAAATAAGATGTTTAACATTGATAACAATATCAATATTAATGAACTTATTAAAACAAGTGAGATTATCAATAAAATGCTTGCGGGCACACCAATTGATGAAGTAAGCGTTCGACTAGAAAGTGATGTTAAACCAATCATTAAAAGACAAATTAAACAATATGAAACAGTATATAATATTTTCTATAATGCTTTTAATGATTTTGTGGCAAATACCAGCAGTATTCATATTGCTGGCCGCAACAACATCTTTAACCAGCCGGAATATAACGATATCTTCGAACTTAAAAGACTTGCTAATAAATTAGATGATACAGCCCTAATTGAAAAAGTTGCCGAGAATGATACAGATGAAAACGAGATAAAAATATTTATTGGTGATGAAAATGAATTTGATCCGAATGTCACCATTATTAGAAAAAAATATCATATAAATGGTGAAGATGGCACAATTGCTGTAATTGGGCCAAAAAGAATGGATTATGGGCGAATTGTTAGTATGCTAGAGTATATTGATGAAAAGCTTGATAGTAGAAAGGATGAAAATGGAAAATAAAGAAGAAGTTTTAGAAGAAATTAAAGAGGAACCACCTAAAAATGAAAAAATTAAAGTAAAGGGTATTAAAGAAAAGAAAGATAATAAAATTAAAAAAAATAATAAAGATAAAGAAAAAATTGAAAAATTACAAGCAGAAAATAGTACTCTTAACGATAAAGTGTTAAGACTTAGTGCAGAAATGCAAAATATGCGTCGTAGATATGATGAAGAAATAAATAAAATATGTAAGTATGATGGTGAAGAATTAATCATTAAATTACTTACGATAGTTGATAACTTTGAAAGAGCTATAAAATTAGATGATCGTGATTTATCTGATGAATTATCTAAATTCTTAAGTGGCTTTAAAATGATTTATACTAATTTATTAAATATTTTAGAATCAATGGATGTCAAAGTTATTGATTGTGAAGGTTTAGAATTTGATCCAACTAAAATGGAAGCAGTTCTAACAGAAAAAGATGAAAATTTACCGGCAAACGTAGTTATAGAGGTATTACAAAAAGGATATACTTATAAAGATAAAGTAATCCGCGTAGCTATGGTTAAGGTAAATGAATAAAATTAAAAGGAAGGATGATTAAATTATGAGTAAAATTATAGGTATTGACTTAGGAACTACAAACTCATGTGTTGCAGTTCTAGAAGGGGGAGAACCAAAAGTTATTACTAATGCTGAAGGTAATCGTACAACTCCATCAGTAGTAGCTTTTAAAGGTGATGAAGAATTAGTTGGAGAAGTTGCTAAAAGACAAGCGGTAACTAATGTTAAAAATACTATTTCTTCAATTAAAAGAAAAATGGGTACTAATGAAAAAGTAGAAGCAAATGGTAAGAAATGGACACCAGAAGAAATTAGTGCTAAGATTCTTGCTAAACTTAAAAAAGATGCAGAAAGCTATTTAGGAGAAAAAGTAACAAAGGCTGTTATTACAGTTCCAGCATACTTTAATGATGCTGAACGTCAAGCTACTAAGAACGCTGGTAAGATAGCTGGACTTGAAGTAGAAAGAATTATCAATGAACCAACTGCTGCAGCACTAGCTTATGGACTTGATAAACAAGATAAATTACAAACTATTTTAGTATATGACCTTGGTGGTGGTACATTCGATGTATCAATACTAGAACTAGGTGATGGTGTATTTGAAGTTAAAGCAACAAGTGGTAATAACCGTCTTGGTGGTGATGATTTCGATGCTCGTATCGTTGATTATTTAGTTTCTGAATTCAAGAAAGAAAATGGCATTGACTTATCTAAAGATAAGATGGCAATGCAAAGAATTAAAGATGCTGCTGAAAAAGCTAAGAAGGACTTATCTGGTATGACTACTGCATCAATTAGTTTACCATTTATCGCTCAAAATGATGATGGTCCAGTACACATGGATATAACATTATCTAAAGCTAAATTTGAAGATTTATGTCGTGATTTATTCGATTCAACTCTTGAACCAGTAAGAAAAGCTTTGAAAGATGCTAAATTAAAAGCTAGTGATATTGATAAAGTAATTCTAGTTGGTGGTTCAACACGTATTCCATATATTCAAGAATTAGTTAAGAAGGAACTTGGTCAAGAACCTAATAAGAGTGTTAACCCAGATGAAGTTGTTGCTATGGGTGCTGCAATTCAAGGTGGAGTTTTAACTGGTGAAGTTGATGATATTGTCTTACTAGATGTTACACCACTTTCACTTGGTATTGAAACACTTGGTAATGTTATGACAGTATTAATTCCAAGAAATACAACAATTCCAACAAGTAAATCTCAAGTGTTTTCTACTGCCGTAGATAACCAACCTGCTGTTGATATTCATGTATTACAAGGTGAAAGACCAATGGCTAGTGATAATAAAACACTTGGAAACTTCCAACTTACAAATATTCCACCAGCAAGACGTGGAGTACCTCAAATCGAAGTTAAATTTGATATCGATGCTAATGGTATTGTTAATGTAACTGCTAAAGATTTAGGTACAAATAAAGAACAATCAATTACTATTACATCATCTACTAACCTTAGTGATGAAGAAATTGATAAGATGGTTAAAGAAGCAGAAGCTAATAAAGAAGCTGATGAAAAACGTAAAGAAGAAGCCGAAATTAGAAATGAAGCTGATTCAAGTGTATTTGCTTGCGAAAAGGCTTTAAATGATCTTGGAGATAAAGTAGATAATAAAGATAAAGAAAATGCTGAAAAATTGATTGAAGAAGTTAAGAAAGCTCTTGAAGGAACTGACACTGATGAAATCAAGAAGAAAACCGAAGAATTAAATAAAGTTGCTATGGATTTAGCGGGTAAAGTTTATGAACAAGCGGCTAAAGAAGCCCAAGCTAATGCATCTGATAATAGTAATGATAATAATGATGATCATGAAACAGTTGAAGATGCAACTTACGAAGAAAAATAATAAAAATATAAAGGTTCTAGGAAACTAGAACCTTTATAAAGACTAGGGAGATTTATGGAAAAATTAAGAAAAGATATTGAAGATATTTATAAATGGAATCTAACGGACTTAATTAAAGATGATGAAGAATATCAAGAATTAGTTACTAAAAGTTATATGCTTATTGATAAGATTGTAGCTATGAGGGATGAACTACTTAAAAATAGTAATAACTTTCTAATGTATTTAAAAACTGATGAAGAACTAGATAAAACAGTAGAAAAAGTATACATATATTCTTACCTATATTTTTATGAAGATATGAATGATGCTAGTGGCAAAATATATAAAGATAGTGCTGATAAATTATTAGAAGAAATGAATATAAAATTATCATTTATAAGACCATTATTATTAAATTTTGATTATGAAACTATCAAAGAGTATATTAAAGAAAATAAAGAGTTAGAAAAGTATGCTTTTACTTTAGAAAAGATATTTAGATATAAGAAATATACTTTAAGTGAAAAAGAAGAAAAAATAGTAGCTTTAGCTAATAATTCTTTAGGCACAGGAGAAAGTGTATTTTCTGCAATAGATAATGTTGATATTGACCTAGGTTATATTAAAGATGAATCCGGTAAAAAGGTTAAACTTAATAATTCTAATTATATAAAATATTGTAGTAGTAAAGATCGTAATGTCAGAAAGAATGCTTTTAAAAATATGTATGATTTCTTTGGTAAGTTTATTAATACTATTGCACAGTGTTATATTGGTTCAATTAAAGAAAATACTTTTAATAGTAAAGTAAGAGGTTATAATTCTTATCTTGAATCAAGTTTATATGCCGATAATATAAGTGTTGAATTCTATAAAGAATTCATTGAAGATATTCATCGTTTTATTCCATTATTACATAAATATATGAAAGTTCGTTCTAAATATTTAGGATATAGGGCTCATTTATATGATGTCTATGTTGATTTAGGTGAAAATGATAATCAAAATATTCCTTATGAAGAAGGAGTTAAGTATGTTCTTGATGCCTTAAAACCTTTAGGTGATAAATATATTAATGATTTATCTAAAAGTTTTACTGATGGTTGGATAGATGTTTATCCTAATTTATATAAAAGGAGTGGAGCATATCAATGGGGAGCTTATGGGGTTCATCCTTATGTATCTCTAAATTATGAAAACAACTTTGATTCCGTATCAACTATGGCTCATGAACTTGGTCATGCAATGCACTCTTATTATAGTGATAAAGAAAATGACTATGATAATGCAGGTTATCCAATTTTCCTAGCTGAAATTGCTTCAACTGTTAATGAGGTATTAATTGATGATTATTTTTCTAAGAATGCCCAAAGTGATGAAGAAAAAATCTATTATTTGTCTTCGTTTCTAGATAAAGTAAGAACTACGATATTTCGTCAAGTGATGTTTGCAGAATTTGAAACAAAGGCATATGAAATGTATGAAAACAAAGAAACTCTAACAGCTGATATTTTATGTGACATGTATTATGATTTAAATAAAGAATATTTTGGTAAGAGTATTGTAGTTGATGAAGCTATTAAATATGAATGGGCAAGAATTCCTCATTTTTATACACCATTTTATGTATATAAATATGCAACTGGTTTAATCGTTGCTTTATCCATTGCTACATCTATTTTAAATGGTGATGAAGAAATGAAAGAAAATTATTTAGAGTTCTTATCTTCTGGTGGTAGCGATTATCCACTTGAAATACTAAAGAAATGTAATATAGATTTAACTGATAAGAAATTTATCAAAAATGCTTTTGGTCTATTTAAAGAAAAGTTAGAAGAATTAGAAGAATTAGAAAAAGCAAATAAAGAACATTTAAGATTATTAAGGAGAATGAGATGAATAAAAAAGATTATTATGAAGTTTTGGGTGTTAGCAAAAATGCTACTGATGAAGAAATAAAAAGAGCTTTTCGTAAACTAGCTAAACAGTATCACCCAGATGTTAATAAAGAACCTGGTGCTGAAGAAAAGTTTAAAGAAATCGGCGAAGCTTATGCTGTCTTATCCGATCCTAATAAGAGAAAACAATATGATCAATTTGGTCATGCGGCCTTCCAAAATGGTGGTGGGGCAGGTGGCTCTGGCTTTGGTGGTTTCTCTGGTGTTGATATCGACCTTGATGATATTTTAGGAGATCTTTTCGGTGGCTTTGGCTTTGGTTTTGGAAGTAGAAGTCGTGGAGGTAACTCATCTCGTGCTAGCAAAGGAAAAGACATTCGAGTTGTCTTAAACCTCTCTTTCGAAGAAGCGGCTTTTGGTTGTGAAAAAGATGTTAAAATTAATTTGACTCAAGAATGCTCTAAATGTCATGGTAAAGGAGGATTCAATGAATCTACTTGTCATACCTGCGGAGGATCTGGCAGAATACTTGAACAACAACAAACCATATTTGGTTACATGCAAACTCAAAAGACTTGTCCAGAATGTAGAGGACGTGGCAAGAGCTATAGTGAAGTTTGTGATGAATGTCGTGGCAAAGGAGTAGTTGAAAAAACTAAAACTTTAACTGTTACAATTCCTGAAGGTGTTGATGAAGGATTTCAACTTCGCCTCTCTGGTAAAGGTAATGCTGGTGTAAATGGTGGAGCTAATGGTGATGTATTCATCGAATTTAAAATTAAAGAACATCCATTATTTGAAAGAGATGGAGCAGATATCTATCTTGAAGTTCCAGTAACTATTACTGATGCAATTCTTGGTGCTAAAAAAGAAATACCAACTTTAAGTGGTAATGTAATTCTAGAAATTAAACCAGGAACTCAAAATTATACTAAATTAAAACTAAAGGGTAAAGGAATAAAAACACCAAATAGTTTAACTCGCGGTAATATGTATGCAGTAATAAATATTATTACTCCAACTAAACTAGACAGAAAACAAAAGAAATTACTTCAAGAACTTGCAGAAACTAATCTAGAAGATGCACCAGAATTTAAAACATTTAAAAAATATTTATAAAAATAAAAGAACTTAAGGCAAAAACTTAAGTTCTTTTATATACCAGTACTTTTTAGGGCTGATATCCACGAAAACCAATAGATTTCCGTAACGCCCCAAATCTTCGAAAGGTTTATGGGTTCCAACCAATATAATAATATCACGGTTTTTACATTAAGTCAATGGTTTTTATTGTAAAATAAGGCTCTTTTTGTTATACTATATATAGTTTACTGGGAGTGATTTCGATGAAAAAGATATTAATGAATAAGAAAAAAGAAGTGCTACTCGCAGAATATAATGAAGAATCTAAATTCTTTGATAAAATCTATGAAGTATATGATATTAATTATGCTCCTTATATTTTAAAAAGCTTTTATAAAGAAGATGAAATTAATGATACTCCTTTTAGAACTAATTTATCCGAATGGTTCAGAGGTAGAGGTATTCCGTCATGGCGAGATAGATTGGATTTGTTATTACATCGTTTAAATATTAATGCTCCAAGTGAGCTTTTAGATAAAGCTTTTGGTTTATCTTTATCTGATCAATATTGGTTAAAACCATATAATACTAAAATTAATTATGATGATATAAATTTTTTTGATAATGACTTTGATTATAGTGAGTTTTTAGAAGCGTCACTTTCTAAAAACAGTAAAACTATAGTGAGTGAAAACTCTTTGAAAACTCCCAATAATACAACTGATGGTATGCTAAAAAAAGCTTGGATTATTGAAAATGGTACAAGATATTTACTTAAAGGTGGCTATAAAAATGAACTGTTACAACCATTTAATGAAGTCCTAGCTAGTGAAATATGTAAGAGACTTGGATTTAATCATGTAACATATACACTTGATACTTATAAAGATACTGTGGTGTCAATTTGTCCATGTTTTATTACTAAAGATACAGAACTTATTACTTGCTATCAAATAAGAAATGATATGAAGCGAAATGATAATATTAAAGATTATGAAGAATATATAAAAGTACTTGAAGAACATGGAATTAGTGATGCTAGAATAAAAATGGAAAATATGTATATAATAGACTATTTAATTATGAATGAAGATAGACATTTAAATAATTTTGGTATAATTAGAGATATTAATACTTTAAAGTGGCTTGATGTTGCTCCGATATTTGATAATGGAGAGAGTCTTAATATTACATATTATGATAATGAAGAATTACATATTTCTGGTGAAGGAAGATTATTTTATGAAGTAAAGCCATTTGATGAAATAATAAAAGTAGTAAAAGACATAAAAAGAATTGATTTATCTAAATTAGATGGTATAGTAGAGTGGTTTGATGAACTTTTACATAATTATCAACATTTAACTCGCTTTTCTGATACTAGAATAAATAGATTATGTATATTATTAAATAGACAAATAAATAAATTAAAAGAATTACAAGAAAATTCATGAATATTTTGTGATATTTTGCTATTTTATTGACAATTTGTTATTTTCTAAAGTATAATTATATCAAGAAAATTAAGGAATGATTGTTATGCGTTTGAGATTTAAATCTGTTTTAGCTTTCATATTTATACTTATTATTGGCACTGCCGCTATTGGAGTAGGGTATCTATTTTATAGTGAAGTAATAGATACCTCAGATATATTTGTTGATGGTGATATTACAGTAAATTTCTTAAATGGTTCAGAATTTACTTTAGATGGGGATGCAACATTATCTTTTTCAGTAACAAATAATAGTACTGAAGAAAAATATTATTACATTCAATTTTCTGATGTTTATGCCGATGATGTTGATTATGTTTTAACTAGTGAGACTTTAGAAATAACTAATAAATTAAAAAGTGATATTATAACTAATCAAGTAGCCATCTCCGGCAATGAAACAGTAAATTATACACTAGCCCTAAATAGTAATCAAAGTAGTGAATACTCTGGTAAAATAAAAGTTGGTGTTAGAAATAATGAAGAAAACACTTTCTCTGATGTAATTTTAAGTAATAATCCTGTTAATGAAACTGCTTTAAGTAATATTGGGGATAATGCAACAGAAAATGAAGGATTGTTATCTATGGAAGATGATTTAGGTACTTCTTATTATTTCAGGGGGACTGTTACTAATAACAATGTCTCTTTTGCGGGTTTCAATTGGAAGATAGTCAGAATCAATGGTGATGGATCTGTAAAACTAGTTTTAGATGGCATAATTGAAGAAATTGGTAGTTATTATGATAATGAATTTGGTTTTGCGCAAAGTACGGCTTTAGAAATATTAAATCGTTTTTATGAAACTGAACTTGTTAATCATAGTAATTATATAGCTTCTTATAAATTTTGTAATGATACTATATTAGAAACTGATAATACTACTTTTAGTGCCTATAATAGAACAGTAGTAAATAAAATTCCGACATTTGTCTGTTTAGGTGAAACGACTAATCAAAAAATAGGTTTACTTACAATTGATGAAGTTATGCTAGCGGGAGCTTCTACTAGTGATAATACAAGTTATTATTTATATAATGAAGAAATTGAAACGGATTACTATACTATGAGTAGTGCTAGATATGTAGATGATGTATATTATCCATTTATTGTAACAACTAATGGAGCAATAGATTATAATACTTCTGGAGAGTTACTAAGAGGTATTAGACCAGTAATAAATATTATTAAAACTGCTAGAGTTACTGGTGATGGAACACAAGATAATCCTTATCAAATACTTGAAAACTAGAGCGAACTCTAGTTTTTCTTTACTAAAAGAGTATTTAGTGCTATAATAAAAAACAATTAACTTGACACATTGATATGTCAAATTGATTGTAAACTATTAATAAATTAAATATAATTTGATAAAATAGTAGTGTGGTGGTAGAGAATGAAATTATTTAATGATATTGGTGATTTTTTAGAAACTTTAAGTTTCATTGATGTTATTTTCTTCTTTGCGGTATTAATTTTAATAATTTTAGTAGTAACTTTAATATATTTTATTAAGATTAATAAAGATGATGAAGAGGATAAAAAACAAGATGATGAAACTGCTGAAATGAAAATAGTAAAGGAAATAAGGGAGAATATGAAAAATGATGATGTTGTGATAAATTTTACGGATTATGAAAAGGACCAGGAAGAAAAAGCCATAATTAGTTATGATGAATTATTAAATAAAAGTAATAAATATGGTTTAAATTATGAAAAAGAAGATGTATATGATGATTTATCTGTTAAAAAGGTTGATTTAGATAATTTAGTAAATAAAAATAGTGAAATAAAAGTAAATAGTGATGTTCGAGTTATTAGTTTTGCAAAAGAAGAAGCTTTTTTGGAGGCCTTAAAACGCTTGCAAAAAGAATTGGGGTAATTGGTTATGAAGTTTAATATAATTACATTTGGCTGTAAAGTAAATCAATATGAATCTAATATGATGAAGGAGGCACTACTTCATCATAATTTTTGCTTTGAAGAAGTTTATGACAATGCGGATATAATAATTGTAAATACTTGTACTGTTACTAATACTGCTGATAAAAAATGTTTAAAAGAAATAAGATCTTTAAGAAAAAATTATCCTACAAAAACATTAGTAGTCTGTGGTTGTAGTGCTCAAAATAAACAAGAATTATATAAAGGTTTAAACATTGATATTTTAATTGGTAATAAAGATAAAAGTAAAATTGCAGATTTAATTAATGCTTATTTAGTAAAAAGAGAGCATTATGTTAAATTTTATAATGAAAGAAATTTAGAATTTGAAGATATGATGATTCATAATTTCAATCATATAAGAGCTTTTATCAAAATTGAAGATGGCTGTGATAATTTCTGTTCTTATTGTATTATTCCTTTTGTTCGTGGCACTGTTAGATCTAAAGACTTTGATGTAGTATTAAAAGAAGCAAGTATTTTAGCAAGTAATAATCATAAAGAAATTGTTCTAACGGGAATACATACCGGTAGGTATAACTCTAATGGTCATGATTTAAGTGATCTTTTAAATGAACTTGCCAAAATAGATGATATTAAAAGAATAAGAATATCAAGTATTGAAATTACGGAACTTGATGATAAATTTATGGAAACCCTAAAAAATAATCCCAAAATTTGTAATCATTTGCATATTCCTTTGCAATCGGGTAGTGATGTAGTTTTAAAGAAAATGAATCGCAAGTATGATTTAGCCTATTTTAAAGAAAAAATAGAAAAAATCAGAAGTATTCGTCCAGATATCTCGATAACTACTGATATAATTGTTGGTCATCCTTATGAAACAGATGAAGAGTTTAATAACACTTTAGCTTTTGCGGAGTCTATTAAATTTAGTAAAATTCATGTTTTTCCTTATTCCGTGCGGGAAGGTACTCTAGCTAGCACTATGCCTCAGGTTGATGTAACCGTAAAAAAAGAGCGAGTAAAGAAATTAATAGCCTCATCTAAAAGATTAGAAAAAGAGTATTTCCAAAAATTTTTAGGAAAAAAACTTGATGTTTTGATTGAAGAGTGTCATAATGGTATTAGTATGGGACATACAAGTAATTATTTATATGTTACCATTGATGAAACTAAAGAAATAGGAAAAATTTATGAATACGAATTACATTAAGGGAAAACTCAAAAGAATTATATATCAAAATAACGATTCGGGCTATGTAGTAGCTTTATTTCGCGTTAAAGAAACAAATGATCCAAAGTTAGAAGAATTAATCAATAAAACAATTACAGTTACAGGAGTATTCACTGATGTTAATCTTGATGTTTTAATGGTTCTTTATGGCGAGTACATTAAAAATGATCGTTTTGGTATGCAATATAATGTTATAAAATATGATATGCCCTTGCCGTCGTCAAAAGACACCATTGTTGAATTTTTATCTAGTTCTTTTATTAATGGGTGTGGCGAGAGAACTGCTAAAAAAATAGTTGATCATTTCGGAGATAAAACTCTAGAAATCATTAAAGAAGGTCAAGATAGATTATTAGAAGTTGATGGCATGACTGCTAGTCGTGCTGCTAAAATATATAATAGCGTTATTAATTATAATAAAAGTAGTGATACAATATTAAAATTACAAACTTTTGGTTTTAGTATTGAGGAGTGTTCTCGAATTTATAATCGTTTTAAAGATAATATCGAAGGAATTTTAGGGGATAATTTCTATGACATTAAAGAAGTAGTAGATTTTAGAAAAGTAGATAATATATATGTAGCTAATTTTGGTGATAAAACGCGTGTTCGAATTTATGCTTGTTTGCTTGAAGCGATGCTAATACTAAGCTTTTATACAGGAGATGTATACCATTATAAAGAAGAAATAAGTGAATCTTTACATAAAGAATTTAATATCATTTTATCTGATGAGGTTATGGATGAAGTTTTAAGTGAACTTAAGACCCAAGGAGAAATTAGAATAATTGATCGGCGTATTTATCTAGAAAAATATTACGAGGAAGAAGAGAATATTGCAAGAAATCTCAAGACAATTGATTCTTTTGATGCTAAAAAAATAGAAAATATTGAAGAAAAATTACAGACTCTAGAAAGTAAAATAGGAATAAATTATAATATGGACCAAGAAAAAGCTATAATTACTGCTCTAAACAATAATATAACTATTATTTCTGGTGGTCCCGGAACCGGTAAAACAACTATTATTAATGCGATAACTAAACTCTATATTGAAGAGTATCGTTTAGGTCCTGCCGATATTATGGAATCTATTGCACTGCTTGCACCAACTGGTAGAGCAAGTAAAAAGCTTGCAACTTCCACTTCTTTACCGGCGTATACAATTCACAGATACCTAAAATGGTATAAAGATAGCGATTCATTTTTCTATAATGAATATAATAAAACAAGTCATAAACTAATTATAGTTGATGAAGTTAGTATGATAGATATTGATCTAATTGATGCCCTTTTAAAAGGCATAAGTCCTAATATTAAACTCATTTTAGTTGGTGATATCAACCAACTTCCAAGTGTTGGTCCTGGTTTAATTTTAGAAGATTTAATTAATAGTGACTATTTTAATTATGTTCCTCTAAATCAAATTTATAGGCAAAGTGATAATTCCTATATTCCGTATTTAGCTAAAGAAATAAAAAATCGCGAACTATCTGAAGAATTCTTAACTAAAAAAGATGATTATTCTTTTGTTCAGACACCAAAAGAACAAGTAAAAGAAATCCTAGAACAAATAATTAGATATAGTTTAGATAAAGGTATTGATGAAGCAAAGATGCAAATACTGGCTCCAATGTATAAAGGAGAAAATGGTATTGATAACCTAAATTTAATCTTACAAAAAATATATAATCCGAGAAGTGCTAGTAAAAACGAAATGATTTATGGCGATGCCATATTTAGAGAAGGGGATAAAGTTTTGCAACTTGTAAATGACTTAGATAAAAATGTTTTTAATGGGGATATTGGTTTTATTAAATCAATTGATTCAAAAGAAATAGTTATTGATTTTGAAGGTAATAAAGTTACTTATCCTAAAAAAGATTTAAAACAAATTAAACATGCTTATGCTATAACTATTCATAAATCTCAAGGTTCTGAGTTTGAACATGTTATTATGCCAGTAGTTAGTAGTTATTATAAAATGCTTTATAATAAATTAATATATACAGGGGTATCTCGTGCTAAAAAATCTCTAACTATAATCGGAGATCCCATGGCTTTTGCTAGAGCTGTTAATAATAATTATTCGCAAAATCGTAAAACTACTTTAAAAGATAAGATAATTGAGGTATATAATTTAAAAGTTTAAGCATACTACCATTAGAGGTGACGCATGAAAAATTTTTTAAAAGTAGCTGGAGCTCTTAGCATAGTTGGCTTAGTTGGTGGTTCTCTTTATATGATGCAAAACCAAAATATGAAAAAAGCAGCAGGAAAAAAAGTATTAAAAGCTATGGATAATGCTGAGGGCATGATTGCTAAAAAAATGAATTAGAAAAGAGATTGACAAATTATCAATCTCTTTTGTTTTTATTCCTGCTTCTTACATATAAATCAGCTTGTTCATTAATATAATTTCTTTTAAATTGAGCTTTCGCGGCTTTCTTACTATGTTTTTTAATTTCTTTTAAATGACTACCTATAATATTTTCTAATTCGCCATTAATTATTAAACTAAACATATTTCCAGAAACATTAATAATCATATTAATATCAGGTAATAATAGTTGATTATTTAAAATATTTCCCTCACTATCAGTAAAAGCCACAGTAGTAATATTTCTATTATCAAGTAAATAATAATAAGTTACAGTATAACCATCTGTGCTATAATCAATATTAGTAGTATATGTTTTTTTCTCTAAATCATATAAACGTATACTTTCTTTACTTTGTACTTCCAATAAACTATCATTTAATTTTGTATATGGTTTTTGATTAGCTTTAGCAAATCCCAATTCTATATTAGTAATATCATTGTTTCTACTAATTATATAAGTTGTTACATAACCACTTTCCTTTTTAGGGGTAACACTTATTAAATCAGTCCCTTTAAAAGAATTAACATAATAGTCAGTAACTAAATTAGTTATTTTATCTCCTTCCATAGTAGTCAAGTATGAATCCACTACTTTTTCCATTTGAGTAACCTCATCTTCTATAACATCTTCAATTATTATAGAACTAGTTAATTTATGCTTGTAAATCATAAAAAATTCTTCCTTTCCAAAATTTGTAGAATTATTATATCACTAATCCCTTAATTTGACAATTTTTTTAAACAAAATATTATATAATAATTTCGGTGATAATATGAAACCTTATATTAAAGTCTTAATTGCAGCAATAATTTGTGGTATATTAATAGCATTCTTTTTCTATAAAGATATTAAAAATGAAGTAGTTGCCATTACTAATAATGATAGCAAAATCTCTTTGTTTCAAGTTGGAGTATTTAAAGTTTATGATAATGCTCTAAACTTTAGTGAATCTTTTGAAAATTCTTTAATTTATGAAGATAATGGTTTATACCGTGTTATAATCGGGGCTAGTTATCATAATGAAGCCAAAATAAAATTAGAACAATATTTTACCAATCAAAATATAACTTATTATATTAAAGATATAAAGATGAGTGATTCATTTATAGAAGAAATTACTAATTATGAATTAATCCTTATAAAAACTGAAAGTTCCGAGGTCATAAATTCCTTAAATAAATCCATAATGGATGCATTAAAGACGGTTTTAAGTTAATAATAATAGTATGTTAAGAAAATATAAAGATTACATATTATTACTTTTATTATTTTTAAGTATATTATTTATAAGTAATATAAGTTATTTTATTATGCCTAATAATATAGATGTAAACTCTATTATAGATGATTATACTAAGCATTTAGAAAGTGAATATAATGAACTTTTAAAAATAAATAATATAGATTATAATGCTAATTTAAATGTATCTATTTCTAAGATATTATACCGAGATATTTATGATTATCATAACTATATTATTATTTATAAGGGTAGTAATGCTGGCATCAAAGAAAATATGGTTGTTATTAATGATTTGGGTTTAGTTGGAGTAATAACTGATGTATCTGAAAATAATAGTAAAGTTCAGCTTATTACCAGTAATGAATCAAATATATCGGTTAAAATAAATGAGTCCTACGGAATACTTAAGGTTAGTAATGGCACTTTAATAGTAAGTGATCTAAGCAATTACGACAATATTTCTGTTGGTGATAAAATATACACCTCAGGCATTGGTAATCTAATCGGGGATATCTACATTGGTGAAGTAAGTGCGATAAATTTAAACAATACTAATATTGAGAAAATAATCACTGTAACTCCAGCAGTTGATTTTGATAATTTAAAATATATTGCGGTGATTAGTTATGATTAATTTAATAATTGATATTTTAATTTATAATTATACTAACTATTTATCTTTTTTCTTTTTAGTTGATTTAAATAAAAGAAAATTACTTATAAATATTGGTATTGCTTTAATAATTGATTATATACTTAATATGTATATATATAATGTTTTATTTGTTATTATAATATATATAACTACTAAATTAATAAAAATAAATATGCATAACTTACTTAATTATTATTTATATAATATATCTATTATTTTAATATATTATATTTTTAGTAATATTATTTTTAATTATATTACTATTTTAAACTTTCTAAATGTATTCTTTATTAATAGTATCTTTATTCTAATAAGTTATAAAATTGATAATAAATTCATAACATTATCTAGGTGATTCTATGGATGAATATCTAAATAACTTTAAGAATAAAAAGAAAAGCTTTAAAGAACCTGTGAAGATTAGCAAAAAGAAAATAAATACTTTTATAACTAAGTTTATGATTTCTATTATCTTTTTCTTAGTAAGTGTGATTTTTACTAATTTTAGTGATGAGAATCTACTTATGTATAAAGAATATGTCTTTACAGAATCCCTTCCTTTCACCAAAATTAAGGGCTGGTATGAAGACTTATTTGGTGAAGTTTTGCCCAGTGATAACACTCAAACAGTATTTAATGGCGAGCTTATTTATAAAGAGATAAGTGATTATTATGATGGCGAAAAAATGGTCGTTAATACTAACACTTTAGTAAATAATTTAACTAGTGGAGTAGTAGTATTTTCAGGGGTTAAAGAAAACTATGGAAATACCGTAATTATCCAAGGAATTGATGGGGCGGATATTTGGTATGGCAATCTCAATAATGTTTCCGTTAATTTATATGATTATGTTGAAGCTGGCACAGTTATCGGAGAGACTAACGGAGACTTTCTATATTTAGTAATCAAAAAAGATAACGAATTTATTAAATATGAAGATTATCAAAGTTAATTTTTTAACTCTTTATTTTTTACTTCTTTTGTTTTTGTGTGGGTTTATAAAAATTGGTTTAATTATTTTTTTTATAGTAATACTGCATGAACTAGGACATGTCTTTTTTATTAAACTATTTAAATATAAAATAATAGATATTACAATTTATCCCTTCGGAGGTATTATAAAAACAGATAAAGATATTAATACTCCTCCGAACAAAGAATTACTTATAGCTTCTGGTGGCATACTTGCTCAAATAATTCTTTTTATAGTTATTTCCTTTTTACCCATAAATATATTAACTAAAGAACTACTTTATAAATATAATTTATCTATTATGTTTTTTAATATATTACCCATTATTCCTCTTGATGGAAGTATTATTATAAATTCCCTACTTAATAAAGTATTTTCTTATAAAATATCTTATTACTTATACATAATTATATCTATATTATTTACTATAATTTATCTGCTTTTTAATTATTGGTATTCTATAAATAATTATTTAATAGTGAGTCTTTTTATTATTAAAACATATTATGCTATTAAAAATTATAAATATTTAAAAACAAGATTTTTGCTAGAGCGATATTTAAATAAATATGACTTTAAACATATATCTACTAAGAGCGGTAATTTAGATATATTAAAATTAGATACTTATCAGTATTTTAGGGAGCAGGATCGTATTGTTAGTGAGTATAAAAAACTCCAAGAAAAATTTGACAAAACTTCATAATAGTGATAGTATATAAACCAAGTTTTGAGGTGGTATTGATGCATAAAAATTTAATTAAAATAAATGAACTACTCGCATTTGCTAATAATAGTGAAGGAGTTATAAGCTTAATTAGTAAAAAAAATAAAGATTATTCTTTTGAAGATATTCAAAAAAAGGAACAAGAAATAGATGAATTAAATAAAGAAGTAAACGATTTGAATATTGGAAAAGATAAAATAATAAGGGATAATGAATTTGTAAAAGAATATTTTCCTGTTGAAGTTTTTATGGGCTTTTTAATCACATGGGGTATTATTTTTTCGGGAGTTGATACCTTAAGTGCTATAAGTGATTTAACTTTATTAGAAATGGTTTTTATGGGAATTATTTATACTTTTTTTGTAGTATTTGGAGTCTATGGCATAAAACATGTTCTTAATAGTTATAAAACTATCAAAAAAAATAATAAAGATGTAAAAGATAAAGAAGAAGAAATAGAAAAAGTAAGAAAATTATTAAATAATAAAAAAGAAGAATTAGAAAGAATATTAGATAAAGTAGATTTTAGAGAATATTCTAAGAAAGAAGAAATAGAAAGCATAATAAGTAATATGTTAAATATTACTCCAAGTAATGAACAAGATAATACTTTAAATAATGATTTAAGTAATACTATAAATTTAGATGGTCCATCAAGAGAAAGGATAAAATAATATGCATAATAATTTAATTAAAGTAAATGAAATGTTAGCATTTGCTAGAAATAATGATGGAGTTACTACTTTATTACTCAAAAGAACTAATGATTACTCTTTTGAAGATATTATAAATAAAGAAAGGGAAATAGATAAGTTAAGTATAGATTTAAAAAATAAAAATGAAGAAAGTGAAAATGTTGTAATAAATAATGCTAAATTAAAAAAGGAATTTATTTCATCAGTATTCTATATGATATGTGCTATTTTAGCGGGTATAATTTATTCAGAATTAATAGTGCCATTTTCTGAAGTAAATATTTTTAGAAGGTTTTTGTTGTTTTTATTATTTACATCTTTTGCATTATATTTGCCTCATATTAATCCTATTAAAGAATATAAAAAATATAAAAATGAAACTAAAAATCCCGAAGAAGTAAAAGAAAACCTAGAAAAAGTAAGAGAATTATTAAATACTAAAAAAGAAGAATTAGAAAGAATATTAGATAAAGTAGATTTTAGAGAATATTCTAATAAAGATGAAATAGAAAGTATTATAAGTAATATGTTTAGGGTTACTTCAAGTAATGAATATTATAATATTTTAAGTAAAGATGTAAGTAATAAAGTAACTTTAGATGGACCTACATTAAATAGAAGAAAAGATGTTTAATTATGCGTACAGGTTTTATTGAAATAGATGAATGTCATGCTATAGCTATTGATGAAAATAATAATAAATCATTAATAAGTAAAAGTAATAATGATTATAGTTTTAATGAAATATTTGCAAAAGAAGAAAACTTACGAAGATTAAAAGAAAAATTAAAAGATAAAAGAGCATTAGTAGAGAATAAAGAAACCAATTATAGTTATAATCAATTATTATTTAAAATATTATATACTATTGGTACTATATTTGTTTTATTATGTAGTATAGGTATAACTATTAGTTTAGTTTTAAGTAATTTATATATATTTAGTATTTTATATGCTATACCTGGGATAATATCAATAAATAGTTTAATTAATGATATTAAAGATTATATAGTTATTAATAAAGATTTAAAAGAATTTAAGTTGCTTAAAGAAGATGTTAACAAGCTAGATGAGTTGCTTAAATCTTATGAAGAATATTTAAAAGAAGTATATGAACATGTTGAACTTAAAGAAGAACATAATGCAGAATTAATTGAAAATGCAATAAAGAAAGCTCATGGAATTAACACTTCTAATACTGATACATTAATTTATACTAAAGAAGAAAGCCAAAAGATGACTGAATCACAAGATGATACTATGAAATTAGTAAAAGTTAAGTCAAAGAGAGTTGACAAGTAGGGCATAATTTGGTAAAATTAATTCGTTATTTTAAGTAATTTCTTAAAAAACCGCACTAAAATGGTTAAAAAACTTATAAGTTACCACAAGGGCGCGACTTCGAATGTGAGGAGGTATGAAATGAAAGCTATATTTGAAACTGGTGGAAAACAATATTATGTGTCTGTTGGTGATACATTATATGTTGAAAAATTGGATGCTGAAGCTGGTAGTGAAGTAAAATTTGATAAAGTTTTATTTTATAATGGTGTTGCTGGTAATCCTTATGTTTCTGGGGTTTCTGTAGTATGTACTGTTGTGAGTCATGGAAAGAATCCTAAAATCAAAGTATTTAAATACAGACCAAAGAAGAAATATCGTAAGACTCAAGGTCATCGCCAACCATATACTAAATTAGTAGTTAAAAAGATTGGCTAATGATTAAGGTTTATGTAAAAAAAAATAATATTGTTATTACAGGTCATGCCGGGTTTAATGATTATGGCAAAGATATTGTTTGTGCTAGTGCATCAAGCATTGTTATAACAAGTATTAACGCTTGCTTAAATATTGATGCAAAATCTATTGTTTATAAGAATGAATTAGATAAACTTACAATAGATATTAAAAGTGATAATAATGTTATTTTAAAAATACTAGATAATATGCTAAACATGTTAAGTGAATTAGCAAATGATTATCCCAAAAATGTAAAAATAATTAAGGAGGAAAAACTATGAATTTTATGAAGTTAAACATCCAATTATTTGCTCATGTTAAAGCTCAAGGTTCAACTAAAAACGGTAGAGATTCTGCTGGTCGTAGACTTGGTGCTAAAGCTAGTGATGGAGAAAAAGTTTTAGCTGGTTCAATTATATATCGTCAAAGAGGAACTAAAATTTATCCAGGAACAAATGTTGGAATGGGCCGTGATCATACTTTATTTGCCAAAGTTGCTGGTGTAGTAAAATATGAAAGAACAGGCAAAAATAGAAAAAAGGTAAGTGTTTACGAAGCTTAAGTTAAAAGTAACCTAAATGGTTGCTTTTAAAAATTGTTAAAAAAGTATTTACAAATAGAAAATAGTTTGGTATAATTTAATTACTGGTGGATATAATATATATGTAGATATTATATCTACTCCGGGACTGATAACCCTAGTTTAAATATACTAGTTCTTTCTTGGTTTGAGGTTCTGACCCGCGTTGGCGTATAGCCGCTTCAAAAGGCAACCATTAGGTTGCTTTTTGAATGTTAAAATCTTTTTTTCTCTAATTGTGTTAGAAGTTTACGCATTTCCATTAATTCAAAGAATATTTTTTCGTTTTTTGAGAAGTGTAATTTATTCTTATACTTAAAGTCGAATTTATCAACATATGTAAGCATATCAGATATTTGAAACAATCTTTCTTGAATTTTATCAAAATCAATTATGTGTTCATAATTATTTAAATTAGAAAAAGTAATATCTATAGCATTTCCCAGTATATTTTGCCCATTATCATAAAAAACCATGATTTCATCAAATTTGCTAAAGTATTTTCGGTTATTTTCAATAAAGCTATTTAGTTCTAATAATACTTTTCGTTTTAATACTTTATTGTTACTTGTATATTTTTTATCAATAATAATTGAATGAATATTTATTGGTAATTTTCTGGTTAAATGGAATATCGCATTAAAAATATCTTTTCTTTTAGAAATATCAAAATTTTTATAATCACCTTTATGTCTAACTAAATCAGCCATATGGATCATACCAGTATAACCGATTTCTTTAAGCCTTTCATTAAAGGCATTAAGAAAACTGGTTATGCTTTTGCTTGTATCATACATAACCATAGATACAACATATAAATCTGACGAACCATCTTTAAAGCCAAATTCTCCGCTTTCATCAATATAAATTTTTAGTTTTTTCATAAGCTGATCTCCAAAATCAACCTTTCCCCGCATTATCCTTAAAAGTTTCTTTCTCTAAATAACATTATACAATATTTTCTTGAGTTTGCAAATAGGAAAATTAACATTTAGAAAATTTAGAAAAATTTATTTAAAAAAAATGTCATGTGTTGATATATATATACTACAAAAATAAATTAAAACAACCATTAGGTTGTTTTAACTAAAAAGTTCATTACTAAATCCGTAAGTATTTCTTTTTCTTTAGGATTAGATTCTGCAATTAATAGGGTAAGTGATACTAAAGTATTATTATCTATTACTTTAACTTCATCTTTATATAATATATTATAATAGTTTAAAAAGTAAATAAATAGGGTAGCAGCTATTCTTTTATTCCCATCAATAAATACATGGTTTTTTACTATCATATATAAGAAATTTGCGGCTTTTTCTTCAATTGAAGGATAAACATCTTTGCCATCAAAAGATTGATATATGGCTCCAAGTATTGCTTTTAAGCCTTCGTTTCTTTCTAATGCAAATAAATCACTGTCACTATTAAATTTAAGTTTTCTTATTATATTCATACATTCTTCATAAGTTATTATTTTATCATTTGTAGTACCCTTAGGCTTTTCTACACTTCTATGATCATAATCATCAAGTAAATTTAAAGCATTGGAATAATTATTAATTACTTTTATTATACCAGTAGCTTCATCTCCAGTAATTGGTGCATCAATTCTACTAGCAATATCAATTAACTTAACTGTTTTTTCTAAATATTCTAATCTTTTTTGATTAACGGCATACCCTTTTAATAAATAGTCTTTTAATATTTTATTTGCCCATTTTCTAAATACTATACCATTTTGAGATTTAACTCTATATCCAACACTTATAATCATATCTAGATTGTAGTAATCAATATTTCTAACTACCTCACGATTACCTTCTTTTTGAACTGTCGCAAATTTTGCGACAGTTGAAGAATCCAATTCTTCATTCAATGCATTGTTGATATGCTTACCAATAGTTTTGATATCTCTGTCAAATAATTTGGCTAATTGTTCTCTGTTTAACCATACTGTTTCATCCTTAATGTTTACTTCTAATTTTACATCTTGATTTTCAAATAAAATAATTTCATTTTTCATTTTCCAATACCTCCTTTTATTATTTGAAATTTCTTATAAGTTAATTATACCATCAAATGTACTTTTGGTAAATAAAAATCACAAATGATTTGTGATTAATTTTTAAAATAAGCATCTAAATAATAAATTGGTCTTTTTTCTTTAAAATATTGTTTTTCAAAGTCAGTCATAATATTAGGTATGCATCTCTCATCATTATGTAAATCAAGGCTTACTATATCAAATATATACCAATAATTTGATAAACTCTCAAGTGAGTAAGCAAATAATCCTTTATTATCAGTTTTTAATATAATATGTTTATCTTTTTTAAATATTTGGTCATATATTTTTAGGTATGATTCATGTGTAAATCTGTTCTTTTCATCTCTTTTTTTGGGCCATGGTTCAGAAAAAGTTAAGTAAATAGTATCTATTTCTTTACCAAAAACATTTGTTAAATTTCTAGCATCCATATTTATTAAATAAATGTTTTTTAAATTAGTATTTTCTAAAATTTTAGTAGCACTTACTAACTGACTAGAATTTATTTCTACACCAATAAAATTATACTCCGGGTATTTACGAGCCATATTTAATAAAAAATCACCACGACCAGTACCAAGTTCTAAATAGATTGGATTATGATTTTGAAATAAATCATGCCATTTATTTTTATATTTTTCGGGATTTTTTATTAAATATTTACTATTATTAATTAATTCTAAAGCATTTTTAATTTTATTATATTCCATAATTTGATCACCTGAAAATATTTTAACATATTAGCTATTAAATAACAATTAAATGTGGTAAAATATTAACAGGTGATGAGCTTATGTTTGTTGATGAATTAGAAATAAAATTAATTGCGGGTTCTGGTGGAGATGGCTGTACTTCATTTCGTCGTGAAAAATATGTCCCTATGGGTGGACCTGATGGCGGCAATGGAGGAAGAGGAGCTAATATCATTTTTAAAGTTGATAAAAACTTAAAAACTTTAATTGATTTAAGTTATAAAAAAATAATTAAAGCTGATAAGGGTGAAAATGGAAAAGGCTCTAATAAATATGGTAAAAATGCTGAAGATGTAATTATTAAAGTACCAGCAGGAACAACTATAACGAATAAAGATACTAATGAATTAATTGCAGATTTAACGAGTGATGATGAAGAAGTAATTGTTGCTCATGGTGGTAGAGGAGGCCGTGGTAATAAAGCTTTTGCTACTCATGATAATCCTGCTCCAAAATTTAGTGAAAAAGGGGAACCTGGTGAAGAATTAATAGTTCACTTAGAACTTAAAGTTCTAGCAGATGTAGGTTTAGTTGGACTACCTAGTGTTGGTAAAAGTACTATTCTATCACTTATTTCTGCCGCAAAACCAAAAATTGCCGCTTACCACTTTACAACACTATCACCAAACTTAGGTGTAGTTAAACTAAAAAATAATGATTCTTTTGTTATTGCTGATTTGCCGGGTTTAATTGAAGGAGCTAGCGTTGGTGTTGGTTTAGGTCATGAATTTCTTCGTCATGCCATGCGAACTAAAATACTTGCCCATGTAATTGATATGGGATCAAGTGAAGGAAGAGACCCAATTGAAGATTATAAAGTAATAAGAAGGGAAATTGAAGAATATAATGGTTCTTTAAAGAAAAAACAAGAAATAGTTATTGCTAATAAAATGGATTTAGATAGTGCTCATGATAATTTAGAAAAATTTAAAAAAACTTATCCTAATTTAGAAGTAATAGAAATAAGTTGTATGAATAATACCGGTATAGATAATTTAATAAATATATTAAATGATAAATTAAAAGCAATTCCTGAAGTAAAATTATATAATGATAGTGATTATAAATTATATAAGTTTGAAGATAGTGCTCCATATACTATAACTCGTGATGGTAATATATGGATTATAAAGGGTAAAGAAATAGAAACTTTACTTAAAATGACTAGATTTGAAGAAGATGAAGGAGCTTTAAGGTTTGCACGCAAATTTAAAGGTATGGGTATTGAAGATGAATTAGAGCGTCTTGGAGCAAAACCAGGAGATGAAGTGCAAATTCTTGATTATATGTTTACATTTAAAGATGATAATTCACAAAACTAATTGAAAAAATATAGATTTAATGATATTATTTTATTATAGGTGAGAATGATATGAATAAGAATACTAAAATAATACTTTTAAGTATAATATCTGTTTTAATTATAATAACTATAGTTTTAGGAATAACATATTCATTTATGAGACCCATAAATGAAACAAGTTCTATTACTTCGGTTAATTTAGAAAGTTGTGCTAATATAACTTTAACAGATACTGGAGAATCAATTAATTTAAGTAATAGTTATCCAATGACTAAAAATAGAGCATTTGAAACTACACCATATACATTTAGTGTATCATCATCATGTACTGATGGAAGTGGTTTTAATCTATATTTAGCAACACTTAATACAAATACTCTATCAGATAGTAGTATTCATTATATAATAACAGAACATGGAAATAAAAATGTAATAGTAGAAGGAATACTTAGTGAAGCAACAAATGGAGTAAGTGATTTTCAAGACTATGAATTAAATGAATTAAATAATGGAATAAATGGAACATATGGAAGTATTTATAGATTACATAGTAGTGGAATAAATTATAATACAGAAGTAACATATGATTTATATTTATATATAGATGAATCAGTAACAAATGAAACAATGGGCCAAACATTTAGTGCAGGTTTAGCAGTAAAAGCATCGGATTATGACTTTGCAACAGTTGATGAAGTAACTGTAACTGATGCAACAAATGACTCAATAACAGTAAGTGTAAGTGCATCTGCTGGAACAAATGCAATTCAAACATATTATTATTCAATAAATAATGGAAATTATACAAGCAGTAGTTCAAATACATATACATTTAGTGGTTTAAGTGCAGGGACAAATTATAGTATAAGAGTATATGTAAAAGATACTAATGGAATAGATTCAAATGTATATGCAATAAATGCTGAAACCGATGATGCAGTATTACTAGCCGATTACATTAAAAGTAAATATACATCACAAGGATCAAATGGTATATATTATCATACAAGTAGTTTAGCAAATAGTGCAGCGGATAATAGTTATAGATATGCGGGAGCAAATCCAAATAATTATGTATGTTTTGGGTCAGATGCAGCAAGCTGCCCAAGTGCAAACTTATATAGAATTATTGGGGTGTTTGGTAATGAGGTAAATATAATAAAATCAACAAGTCATGGAAACTATCAATGGAATTCTAGTTCAAATAATATGTGGGATAATAATACTAAACCAACAATAAGAAGTACATTAAACAGTGCTTTTTTGGGAACACTAAGTAGTACATGGCAAAACAAAATAGCAACGCACGCATACAAAGTAGGAGGAATGGCTCGAGATAATTCATATACAGCAAAAGAATATTACAATACAGAAGTAGGAAGTAGCTCAAGTAGTACAACAGACAGTATGAAGATAGGATTAATGTATGTAAGTGATTATGGATTTGCAGCAAGCCCAGATTATTGGACAACAGAGTTGTATAATTACGAACCGTCAAAAAGTAGCAATTGGATGAATATTAGTATTAACGAATGGACTATTTCCCGCAC
>UREA01000022.1 GCA_900546715.1 uncultured Mycoplasmatota bacterium
CCTACTTTCCAGTTTGTTGTTGCTATCTTATTTTGCCATGTACTACTTAATCCACTTATATATGTTCCATTTAATGTTCCTGTATTTAATGTACTACTACTCCATGTATTACTTCCTCCACTGTCCCACGCATACATTCCATACCTTGTGTTCTTGATTAGTTTTACTTGATTGCCAAATACTCCTATTATTCTATATAGGTTATCACTCGGGCATGTACTTGCAGTACTTCCAAAACATACATAGTTATTTGGATTTGCTCCTGCATAACGATAACTGTTATCTGTTGCACTATTGGCTAGTGAGCTTGTATGGTAATATAGTCCATTTGAGCCTTGAGATGTGTATAGCGATTAAATATAATCTGCTAGTAATACTACATTTTCTGTTGCCAGTCCTAATAAATAGCCAAAAGATACTCCAATAATCGAACTAAAAAATAACAAAATAAAAGATTTATTAAAAAGTTTCTTTTGTTTACTAAAATACTTTTTAATAAATCTTATTGTATCTTTTAACTTCATAACTACTCACCCTTTTTTAATTCTTCTTTTAGTTCATAAAGTAGATTTAATGCTCCAATTGGAGTTGTATTCATTAAATCAACACTTTCTAATTTCTTCTTTATTATATCATCTTTTTTATCACTTGCAAAGAAATCCATACTGAGTTGTACTTTTTCTGGTACTTCTTTTCTCTTAGCACTAGTTTCATATTCATTTAATATCTCACTAGCCCTTTTAAGTAAACTATCAGGCATATGAGCAAGTCTAGCAACATGTATCCCATAACTTTTATCTACTGCCCCATCTTTAACTTTATGTAAGAAAGTTATAGTATCACCATTTTCAACAGCACTTACATGAACATTTTTAATATTTTTAAATTTTCGATCTAACTTAGTAAGTTCATGATAGTGAGTTGAAAATAATGTAAAAGATTTAATATTTTCACTAATATATTCAAGTATAGCTTGAGCTAAACTCATTCCATCATATGTAGCTGTACCTCTACCTAATTCATCAAATAATATTAAACTCTTATCTGTTGCATTTACAATAGCATTTCTTGCTTCTTTCATCTCTACCATAAAAGTAGACTCACCACTTACTAAATCATCACTAGCCCCAATTCTTGTAAATATTTTATCTATTATTGGTAATTCTGCTGATGCAGCTGGAACAAAAGAACCCATCTGCGCCATAACTACAATGATTGCTAGTTGTCTCATAAATGTTGATTTACCACTCATATTAGGTCCAGTAATAAGTAAAGTATTAATACCACTATCCATCACACAATCATTAGGAACATATTCATCCGGGCTTACAATTTCTACAACTGGATGTCTGCCACCCTTGATATTAATTCTAGCCTCATCAATAATTTTAGGTCTAACAAAATTATATTCTTCACTACAAATTGCCAGAGCCACTAATACATCTATTTCACTAAGTATCCCTGCAGTTTTAGTTATTTCTGGTACCACTTCTTTTATTTTATTTCTTATCTCACAAAATAACTCATATTCTAAATTCATTATATTTTCTTCGGCATTTAATATTAAAGCTTCTTTTTCTTTTAACTCTGGTGAAATATATCTTTCACAATTAGTTAATGTTTGTTTTCTTTGAAAAATATATTCTTCTTTAACTAAATTTTTAGAACCATTTGGTACTTCAATATAATATCCAAATACTTTATTAAAACCAACTTTTAAATTTTTAATTCCCGTTTCTTCTTTAACTTTCGCCTCAAACCGAGCAACAAAGTCTTTTCCCCCACTTCTAATAAGCCGCAATTCATCTAAATCAGGATTATACCCCTTATTTATAATTCCGCCCTCTCTAACACTTATTGGTGCATCTTCACTTATTGCTTTATCTAATAAATCATAAACATCACTATGAGTATCTATTTTATAATCAAAACCTATTTTTTCTACAATATCCTTAATATTAGGCAAAACACTCAAACTATTTTTAAGTTGCAATAAATCTCTTGCATTTAAACTTCCATTAATAACCTTACCAGCTAATCTTTCAATATCATATACTTTATCTAAATTACTTTTAAGTTCATCTTTTAATATAAATTCATTATTTAATTTTTCTATTTTATCTAACCTATCATTAATAATACCCTTATCTTTTAATGGATTTAATATCCAACTTTTAAGTTTTCTACTCCCCATTGCTGTCCTACATTTATCAAGTAACCAAACTAAAGAATACATTCTTTCTTTTAATCTAATAGTTTCTACTAATTCTAAATTTCTAACAGTATGAACATCCATTTCTAAGTAATCATTTCTTTTTAGTATTTCAATATGATTTATATGACTTAAATCTTTTAACTGGCGAACTGATAAATAATAAAATAAATGTTCTACTCCTTCTTTAATCCGGTAATCTGTTATAGTATCTAAAAAATCTTGATATTTATTATCTAATAATTTATCACTAAAAGTTACTTCAATATGATAATTATTTTTAAGTAAATTAATAAACTCTAATTTAGTATTATCCATCAAAACTACTTCTTTAATATTATAATTAAGTATTTCTGTAATTAATTCATCTTCTTTATTTTCAATTGTTAAATTAGCAAGAAATCCAGTTGAAATATCTAAAATGGTCATATTTATTACATCTTGATAAAATAAAACACCCGCAATATACGAAGAATCTTTGTCATTTAAAAGGTCATTATCAGCAATAGTACCTTTACTAATTACATCAACAATTCCTCTTTTTACCATTCTATTACCGGTAGTTTTTGGATCTTCCAACTGTTCACAAATAGCTACTCGATATCCTTTATTAACTAATTTTTCAATATATGTTTTAACATTATTATGAGGAACTCCACACATTGGAACTCTATCACTTAAACCCGCAACACGACCAGTTAAAGTAAGTTCTAATTCTTTTGATGCAATTAGTGCATCATCAAAAAACATTTCATAAAAGTCCCCCAAACGATAAAATACTAATTCTTCAGGATACTGATCTTTAATTTCCATATATTGAGCCATCATTGGACTAAGTTTGCTTCTATCTACTTCACTACGTAACATTTTAAAACACCCGAGTGTATTATATCACATTTTAAGCTAATTTTAATCTTTTTTTGTCAATAAATAAAATAATTTCTTCTAAATACATTCCTGTATCAGGAACTTTAACTCTTATTCTTTCATTAGTAATACTTACATTTATTACTTCATCATCTTCAACTATATTAAAATAAATTTTATCATTTAATATTTGATACCCAAAACTTGCTTTAGTCTCAACTATATAATAACTACCTAACAATAAATCATTAACTTCTAATATTCCTTTGCTATTAGTTGCCCCACTAAAAACTAATTCATCATCATGGTTATATATATTAAACTCTACTCCTTCTAAATGTGCATAATCATCACCAATTTTATTAATAATTAAACTACCTTTCTTCAAATAATTTACTATATCAATTACTTCTTCACTATTTTCTTTAACAATAACTTTATAATATGTATCATCAAGTTCATATTCCACAAACTCACTAAGTTCTCTTACATAATACTTACCACATACTAAATTATCAAATACTACTTCTCCAAATTCATTAGTTATACCAACATCTATTAAATTCTTATCTTTATCAAACAATCCTATTTCTACACCTTTAGCAAGTACTATCTCTTTATCTTCTAATTCCTTATATTTAATTACTTTAACTTTACCTTTTTTAAGTTCATTAGTTAATTTTATCTCTACTTCACTCCTTTCATTACTAACACTAACAGGTATTTCTTCTATACTTATATATTCATCCCTAACAGTTAATTCTCTAATTTTATATTCACCAATTTTTAAATTAGAAAATATTATTTCTCCAGATTCATTAGTTTTTTTGGTTTCCAACAAATTATTATCCAGATCATATAAACCAAATTCTATACCTTCAGCTAATAAATATTCTTTACTTAATGTTTCTTGATATTTAATTATTTTAATATTACAAGGTATAACATTTATATTAAACTCATAGACCTTATCCTGAACATTACCAACAGCCATAACTTTCTGACTATCTTCATCAATATAAACAATTGGTACATTATCATAATTATTACTTTCTCTAACCAGTTTAATATTATAGCTACCTAACTTACTACCATTTATTTCTATATTATTACCACTAATACTAGCTAACTTATTATCACTAGTTACCTCATAATTATTAAGTACTTCATTACTATCTTGTATAGTAATTCTATCTCCATATAATAATGTTACATCATCGATATTAGGTAAAGTTTTATGTTTATAAACTAAATACTTTATTTCTTGAATCTCTTCTTGATATTTAGCCTCATTAATTGGGCCCCCTAAAGTATCAGTAAAATAAAACTGGGCATCTGGAGCAACCCGCATCCATATTAACATTTGCGTAATATAATACCAATAATCTTCACTATGTCCCGGATACATATAACCATAATAGGCAATTAATGAAATATCTTCCCAAACCTCAGCACTAATATCTAATTCTTCTAAAAAGTTTTCTTGATACTCTTCATACTCATATCCATCAATTAAAGCTATAAATGGCTCTAAACAATAGACAAATGCATCATCACTAACCCTTCTTAAAAAACCACCTTGTTTATTAGTCACCTTACCGGATTCATCAATTTTTCTAATATACATTTCTGGTATTTTCTCCCCTACATAAATTCTTTGCGTACTCGCACAAACAGTGCTAATAATTAATAAAAAACTACTTAAAAAAAATATTATTTTCTTCAATTCCAATACCTCCTTTATTTAATATTTTTTTTAATTTTTTTCAATATATTATCACCTCCCTCTATAATATAATTTCAACTTTTTTAGTCCAAATTCTTTTTTTTAAGCAAATTTTTTTCAAAAAATAAAAAAAACGTTCACTTGAACGTCTAATCTACGTAAATAACTGTCAAATTTGACACAACATTTTATTCGTTAAAAATGATACCATCTTCTGTAAATTTATAAGTCGGAATATCTATTTTTACTTCTTCGATATTTTTAGCATCTTGGCTACTATTTATAGCATTATCTTGCTTACTTTCTTCTAAAATAGCATTTAAATTATCGATTATGTTTTGTGTATCATCACGAGCTTCCGGATTAACCATACTAACATTGTTTTGTTCTTCAACAACAGGAACAGCATCTGGCACCTTTTCTAAAGTTGTTTGTGCTTCAAAAGGGTTTTTAACATCTTCATTTAATAATTCAACTAACTTTTCAACACTTTTATCTTCAAATTCATCATATTGAACAACACCATTAGCATCAAATTTTACATTGATAAAATTATCATCTTTTTTAGCATCAATACTTTTATCTTCATTTTGTCCTAACATATTTTTATTTAAAACATTAAATGAATCATCCTTGTAACCTTCAAATAAAACATTAGTTATATCTGTATGATTAAAAGCAAAAGTTCCTTCTAGTAATGTACCTTCTGGATAACTTATTCCTACATAATCATACATTTTAACAACATTTTGATACTTTATAGCATAGTATCCCACAATCATAACGCTTTTATTAGTATCATTAATTGTTACAATACTACCTATTGGTAAATATTTATCTTTCACTAATCTCACCCTTTTCTAAATTTAAGCTTTAGCTGTTTGTCTTTCATTAATTACATCTAATACTCCTAGCATATCATCAACTAAGATATATAAATATTGTCTTTCCACATTTGATAATTTGCCAGAAACATATTCTTCGCCACTTTTTCTAACTTCTTCTGATACATTTACTCCAATAGCACTAGCTTCTTCTTGAATCATTTGTTGAATTAATTTAATATGTTCTTCTGTAAGTACACCTTTTTGTTCTTCTTTATTTTGACTTTTCATAATATCAGCCATCTTAGGTTTATCTTTTTTTCTTAAATAACCATCAATAAGTAATTGTACTATTGAATTAAATTGCATTTCAACATTTTGATTATTAATTTCTGTATTCATAATTAAATACCTCCATTACTTGCTAAAGTTTGATATACACTATTTAGTCTATTAGTATTAACTGTAAAACTATTATTTGTACTACTAATTTGGGAAACTAATTCTTCCATATGACTAACAGATGTTCTAATATTACTTACCATTTCATTTAAAGTTTGTTCATAAGTTCGCATTTGACTATCTAAAAAAGTATTTAAACCAGTAATATTTTTACCTAAAGTTTGACTTGTTTCATCAATTACATTAACACATGAATTAAGTAGTGTTGTAAGTCCACTAGTTTTAATATTTTCATTAATACTTAATAAAGCATTTCTAACCTGTGGATAATAATTACCTACTAAATTACTATTTGTAGAATCTATTTCTCTACTTATAGCTTTAAGTGTTTCAATATCTAAATTTACATACATGCAAAATCACCCTTTCTATAAATTTTCAAGCATACTTTGAAGAGAAGATAAGCTATCTTCTGCAGTAGTATTAGCTTGTGTATAAGAACTAATTTGATTAGTTAAAAAGGCATCAACAGCTTCAAAAAGTGTTATAATTTGTGTGCTTTTAGTTTCGTTTGCAGAAATATAATTTTGAATAGTTGTAGAAAATTCACTGCTCTTTATATTAGCAGAGATATCATTAATAATTCTTGCATCATTATCATATTTACTTCGAAGTTGACCTTTTATTTCTGTAAGTTGTGCCTGAATTCTTCTAACTTCATCAATGTTAAATCTAATTGTATTATTCATAATTCCTCCCTAAATAGAACCATTAGTACTAGCAGAAGTACTACCAGTTTTCTCAATAAAATCAATATAACTTATTAATGAATTAGCAAACTCATTGTTAACAGAAGTTGTTCTTGTTGCATAGTCTATTTCATTTTGTAACTGTCTTCTGAAAGCTTGAGCATCACTTTGACTTTCTTCCCAAGCAGTAGAAAAAGTTGTTAAAATTGCTGTTAATTCTTGAACAATACTATTAATATTGGCTCCATTATTAATAAGTTCATTAGCTAAATTTTTAACTTCGCTTGTATTATTAATTGTAAAATTCATTATATCCTCCTTAATTTATTTGATTTCTAGAAATTTCTATACTACGCTCTGCATAATATGAAGCATCATTTGCAACTTTTCTAATGCCCGCAACTAAAGCTGTTAGATTACTAATATTTTTTGTTAAACCTGCAACAGTAGAATCTCTATCTGTTGTATTACTTGTCCAATTTGCTTCAATTTTCGTCTTTTGCGCTTGTAAATTGCTAATTTCTCCTTCAATTCTACTTGCAAGAGCTATAAGCTCATTACTATCACTTATTACTTGCTCAGGATTTCTAATATCTAAATTCATTTTATATCCTCCTTATTATATATAAATTTTAACATAATTTTAGTTAATACGTCAATTAATTTATTTGTTTTTTTCTTTATCTTTAATAAAATTAATAACACCTGATAAATTGTTAATTTTGTTAGTTAAATATCTTCTTTCAAATTCTGATAACTGTCCTAATTTGAACTCTTCACCATTTTTAGCAACAACATCTTTTAATTTTAATCCCAGTATTTGTAATTCCTCTTCCATCAAAAGCTGCAAAAGTTCAATATGAAAACCATATAAAACACCTGGTTTATATTCTAACTTAGCTTTTTCAAGAGAAGACTTTAAATCAGGTTGATTTTTCTTTTTTAAATATCCTTCAATCAATAGTTGAAGCATTATATTAAAATTTATATTATCTTTTTCATTCATACCATTCACCATTATCCTTAACTATTTAAAATTCCCATAACCCATGCTGAAGCATCATCAATCATACCACCAAGAGCATTTGGATAATAAGATAAGCCATCCCAAGCAGTTGAAAGTACATAATCACCAACTGCAAGACCTGCACCACCAACTAACTCAACAGTATCCCAAGCTCCATTTAAAAGACCTGCTAAAACATTTTCTGATTCCATAGTTTCCTTATAAATATTAGAAACATTTTCACCAGTAAAATAACTAAACAATTCCGCTTCATTTTCTGCAAATTTTTGATCTCTATTTTCACTGGCTCTTTCAAACCAATCTTTAGGGGCTTCTTCAGCATCTGGTGCAGCTCCAGTTACAGCATCAATTTCAACATTTTCACCATCTTGTGTACTAGATTCTTGCGAATCATCCAAAGTTTCAACTGTATCTTTTTCTTCCATATAACCATCAGAACTAACTAAAGACATATCAATTTTTCCACTACTGACAAACTCTTGCATAACTAAAAATAATTGAGCTAATTTTTCCCTAGCATCTTCAGTGCTAATGCTATAAACTTCTAGAGATTCTGCAATTTGTTCTTCTAAACCATTTAAATTACTTTTTATACTATTACTATAAAATATTAATTTATCATAAATACTTCTTAAAAGATTAGCTACTTCTTCAGTTTTAATACCATCACTATTAGCAACCAAATTTGACACATATTGTAAAGCATTCGGAAAATAATCATTATTTAATGCATCATCATATCCTTCAATATTAATGCTAACTTTCTTTAGCTCATTCGGATCTAAATCGATAAACATAAGCTCAACTCCTTACTATATTTGGCCTAAATCACTGGAAGTATTACCAACCACACTATCAAGCTGTCCTTGCGTAGATTGTAGTCTTGCCTCAGCACTTTGATTTAGTGCTTCATACTCTTTAACTTGATTACTTAAAAATTCAAAAAGAGTATTAAGATTTCTTTGAATATCTCCATTTTGATTATATATACTATTAGAAAACTCTGTAATAATTGAAGATAAGCCATCAACCTTTATTGCACTTTGAATGCCCGAGTACATCTCTCTATTTTCATTAAAAGCTCCCGCTAATTGTTCTTTTAAATCGACTATTCTATTTATTAATTCTCTAATTCTTTCAAAACTCTCAATACTAATCATTATTATCCTCCTTACTTACTAGCATTATTTTCCATAGCCGTAGCATAATCTTGAAGAGTTGTTGCAAATTCTCTAGTAAATCTAATCAAATTATCTAAAAATTCAACATTTTCATTTAATTTAGTAATTATCGAATTAACATCGGAATTTTGTCCTTGCCAAATGTTTGGCAAATCAGTTCCTGCAATAAAATTAAGAGATTGTTTAACACTTTCTATTTTACTTGCATTACTGATTAACTCTGAACAATACTCTTTAGCTTCATTTGGACTTATTTGAATAGTTTCAAGTTCTGAAGATATTTGTTCTGCTGTCATTTTACCACCATCCTTTAAGCATTATTGCTTGCAGCAGTTGCATCATCTATATATTTATTTACATATTCTGATAAATTACTGATAATATAAGTTAAACTATACATTTTTTCAATATTTTCATTTAACTTAGTAATATAATCGACATTATCTGTGGTTCCTTCACTCCGCCAATGACTTTTAATTTGTCCTAAACAATCTTTTAATTTTTCGCAAGTATCTAAAATACTTTGATTAACCTGAATTAAATCAGTCATATTTTGTTTCACAAAACTTGTACTTCCTACTTCTAAAGTCGCCATATTTACCATCTCCTCTATCTTAATTTAATTTTATCAAATATTTCCTTTTCTTACAATAACCTTTACATAATTTTACATAAATATTACAGTACTACCATTTCTAATATTAGTTTCTCTTACCAATTTATTAAAAGGATAAGGATTAGCATCAGCTACATTATATATTTTCCTATTATCTTTAGAAACATATAATCCATTAGATATTTCCCCTAAAGATTCATTTAAAAGCTTTATAACCATCCCTATCCTAATATTTATTGGTATAAATACGTCATATACTTCGTCAATCTCAGGTATTAACACTTTTACTAAAACTTTATTATTCATCTAAATCCCCCTTATCTATTACATATTTAATTATTTCATAACTACCTTTATAAATAGCAAATCCCATAAATTCAAAACTAATCTTCTTTTGTTCAAATGGAATATTCGGTGGACTAAATACAAATTGATTAGATATATCATCACCAAGCCAAATATAATATTTATCACTAACATTATTTTTAAACCAAGCTTCAGTTTTAAGAGTCTTCATTACTTCAGTTGAACCAACTACAATAATATGCTTCATTGGATAATTACTTTGATTATTTAATAAATCTATAAGTTCCTTATAAGACTCTTTATCTAAAATATTTGCCATATTAGCAAGCCCAATTAATAAATAATAAGTATCATCTTTTACATCTTCTTTTAATTTTGTAATAAACTTTCCATAATTATCCTTATTAAACACATTTAAATTATTTATATCTTCCTTAAATGTATTAGCTAAATCTAAAACATTAATAGTAGCTACCCTAGCTATTATTTTAGCTATAGATTTTACAAAAGACAATTTAATATTATCTGTACTACTAAATGATATTGGAATTATATTATTAACTTTAAAGTTATAATAATTTATAGCCTTATTAGAAGTATTATAACCAATTGGAATCAACAATTTACTATCAACCTTTTGTAGTAATTCTGATACATCAACAATATCAGGTACCGAAGGTATTGCTAAAGCCCTAGTTGTATAAGCACTATTAAGAGTCTTAGCCAGTTCTCTTAAAGAGTTTGTATAATCCTTACGTGGTGCAAATAACGCTGATTGGAATTCTTTTACACTACCATTAACAGAAGCTAGTCCACGTCCAAAACATTCAGTTGGAGTTAAATCTCTTGGAGATGCCATAATAGAACGATAATCCATTGGATCATTTAAATGTAAGCATATTTTATTATTAAAGTATGACATACTTCTTGTCTTTATTGCATTAGTACTAATACAACTTACAACAAAAACAATACCATATTTATACCCATCTCTAAATTGTGATTGAACCGCATCAGCTATATTAGCATAAGTTTCACTAAAGATATCATAATTATTAATTACAATAAGCATAAGTGGTAGTCTACTTCCACTATTTTTAATATAATCATTATAACTTCCCGCATATTCAGTGAATAATTCTTTTCTTCTTTCAATTTCACTTGCTACCATTGTTACTAAATCTTTAATTTTCTCTTCATTATCAATTGTTAAAACTGCACCAACATGAGGAAAACCACTAAATATTTTCATTGATTCTGAACCACAATCAAGTATATAAATATTTACTTCATCTGGTGTATGTTCAACAATACTTGAACGTATTATATTAATAAGTAAATTTTCTTTACCACTACCAGGTACTCCATAAACAACTAAATTTCCCTCTCTTGATAAATCAACATTTAAAAGTCCTTGTTCTTGATTTACAGGATCATCATATTCTCCAATAACTGGGTTAATATAGAAACTCTCTGGAGTATAATTATATTTTTTCTTTAAGTTGCTAATATATATTACCTCAGGTATAGCATCTAGCCATAATTTAGTTGTCTTAACTTGTTCTCTTTTACCAAGTTCATAAATATATTTAACTATATTTGTAAGTTCATCTCCATAATCTTTAGCATTTACTTCATTCGGATCAATTTCTTTAACGCTCTTGATTACATAACCAACATTATCAATATAATTTATTGATTCATCAATTTTCTTTTGAATTTTATCACTTGGAGTATATTTAGCTCCACTCCAACCACTTTGACCTATTTCAAATAATTCATCATAACCAACTTGTAAATAAAATCTTCCAGTTTCTTTAATTGATGCCGCTTCAGGGCGTTTTAGCATTTCCATAGAATCACTTTTTTCTTGAACTCTCAAGCACACTTTAAATCTAGAGTTTGCCCAAATTTGATCATTTACAACCCCACTTGGTTTTTGAGTTGCCAAAATCAAATGAATACCTAGAGAACGTCCAATCCGCGATGTAGAAATTAACTCTTGCATAAAATCTGGTTGTTGTTGTTTTAATTCCGCAAATTCATCACATATAATAAATAAATGAGATAGCGGTGTCTTAACAACACCTTCACGGTATAATTTCTGATATTTATAAATATCAATTGTACCTTCTCCTAAAGATTCTCTTACTTCATTAAATATTCTTTGTCTTCTTGTAAGCTCACTTTGAATAGATACTAAACTTCTGTTCATCTCATGCGTATCAAGATTGGTAATAGTCCCCGCCAAATGTGGTATTTTAACTCCCGTTTCTTTATTTTCAAAAGCTCCAGCTAAACCTCCACCTTTATAATCAATCAAAACAAATTGTACTTCATAAGGGTGATAATTAATAGCCATTGATAAAATATAAGTAATAATAAATTCTGATTTACCTGATCCTGTAGAACCAGCAATTAAACCATGTGGTCCTTGAAATTTTTCATGCAAATCCAAAGTAAATTTATCGCCATTTGGATGAACACCAATAACTGTATCAAGACTAACTACTGGATTATTTGCATGCCATCTATTTATTATATTTAATTGTTCAATTTTAGATACTCCAAACATATCCAAAAACTTAAGAGAAGTTGGAAGTACTGATGGCCCATCTTTACTCATCACTGGAATATTGGCAAGATTTTTAGCAACATCAGCCATATCAATACTACTACTTACTTTATCAATATAAAATATTGATTGTTTATTTAAACCGGTTAATTTATCAATTACTACTCCATCTCTTTCTCTAACTTCAATAAATGTTTTACTACTTGTAGGAACATTTTTAATACTATCTTCAAGTATAAGTAAAGAAAAACTATATAATCCCCCAAATTTATTAACTAAATCATCTATTATTTGAATAGACTTAGTATTTTTATAATCATCAGTAACAATTAAATAATATGGTATTCCTGTATATCCTTTATCGGAATTTTCTCCCACTAATTCTTTTCTTGTCTTTAATTCTTCTTCAAGATAGTTTGATACATTTTTCCATTCTTTTTCATTAACCCCAAAAAAACGTATACTTTTATCTTCTGAAAATATATGAGGTAAATACTTCATAAATTCCCATCTACTAACATTTTCTTCTTTAGTAAATAATACTATTTTTAAATCTAGACTACTATGTAAAGTAATTAATTGTAATATAAGTTCATTAACAAATATATCTTTATTAGCCCCTTCACAAATTAAAGATGTAACATCACTTTTCTTTAAAGAAACCACAACTGGAGCACCATCAACATGATCATATTTATCTTTTATTTTATATGATTCTTCCAATAAATTATCTTCATCTAATGTAAAATGTTCTTCTGGAGCTTTAACGGCCACTTTCGAATCCACTTTCCCATTACCAACTCTAATAGCTAAAAAAGCATCATCTTCTATTTCTCGCCACCAGAAATTTTTATTTTTTTTATCTAAGGCCACCAAACAAGCATCGGCATTTAAATAATTATCATTTAAAACTTGTAATTCATTCTTAATAATTAATTGTAATTCTCTATTTTTATCTTGCAAATATTCACTATACTTCTCTTGTCTTAAAGCTTCTCTTTTGCGTCTTTGCTTCTTTTGCCAAGCTTGTGTAATTCTAGGCATAATAAGTCCCCCGATAAGCATAGATATACCCATAACAAGTTGCGGAAGTATACTCCAAAAACTTCTACCGGTCATATAACCATAAATAACATTATAAGTCATCATAAATGATGAAGACATCATAATAATAGATGTGCCCATTGTAAGTATAAATGGCATTGAATTATCTTTCTCTTCACTTGGGGGAGCATCAACTACAACTTCTTTTTCTTCTACTGTTTCTCTAATTGAAGGATAATGCACAAAATAATCATCTTTATCATATAATTCTACCATTTTATCATCTTCACTAACAGGTAGTATTTCCCCATTTTGAGTATTATCCTCACTAATCAATCTCATACCAGTGATCTTTAAAGAATTCCTTGGATTATTAACACAAATAAATTCTTTCATCCAAACAATTTTAAGGCCGCCGATAAATATAACATCACCAGATTTTAATTTCTTAACATTTATTCTAAAATTATTTAAAAACACTTTATAATTATCATCATTAATAGAAGATATTGTCCATTCTCCATTAATTACTTTAAATATTGCTTCAACTTTAGCTAAATCAGCAGAATTATAGTATATTTGGCATGATGGATCAGCCCCAACAGAAAAACTATCTAAACCAGCAAAACTAAGTTTAAAAAGTGATTCTTTACTAGGCAAGAAGAAAAGCTCTAAATAGTTTTTCTTACCAACAACCTTTAAAATATATTTTCGATACTCAATTACTTCAATATTATCTACTTCTTCACCTTGTTCAATTATATTAACATTACCATTACTTTTTAAATACCACTTATTATTAGCACCTTCAAAACTAATTAAACAATCCTTTACTTCTGGGTCATTATAAGTAATCAAAAAAGAATCATCTATTTTAGATGGTAGTATATATTTAATTATTTTATTATTATCAATCAAAAATACTTTCATACTTATCTAACCCACTTTTATTATATATCAATTATAACAAATTCTTTGTATTTCTTCAATAATAAATACTGATAATTTATTACTTAAAACAAGTATGTATCAATTTAACTAAAAACTCAATTATTAAATATCTTCTATAATTATTTACTTTATAACTAACCTTTTTAAAATCAAAATCATTATATATAATTATATAATTAATATCTTTATTATTAATGTATTTCATTAATAATTTATCATAATATAAACTTTTCTTAATACCTTTATCATCTAATATAATTACATAATCTTTATATAATTTTTTAAAAAACCAATATCTATTTTTCATGATAAAAATACCTATCTATTAATTTTAATATTCTAATATTTTCTGTATATTTATAACAATTACTATAAGTCATAATTGAGCAAAATGCTCTATAATGACTAATTTTATTTCTATCAAGTAAATATCTTACTTGCTTAACTCTCTTCTTTATTTTTTCTAAATTACTTCTTTTTATTTTAATTACTAATTTTTTATCAATTACTTTAAATATATATCCAAGAAAACTAAATCCTTCCTTACAACTTACTATTTTAGTTTTCTTCCTATTTAATTTTAATTTATATTCTCCTTCTAATTTTTCTATTATTATATCTCTAGCCTTCTTTAGCTTTTCTAAATCACTATCTAATATAATAAAATCATCCATATACCGCACATAATACTTAAGCTTTAAATCATGGACAATAAAGTGATCTAATTTATATAAATAAAATATAGATAGAAATTGACTTGTCATATTACCAATCGGAAGCCCTAGTCCATGATAATAAAGTGGTACTTCCGCTTTATTATCTTTTTTTATTTTATTAATTGTTGAATTAATATATTCTTTATTAGTACTATCTATTATCTTACAAATTAAATCATATTCATAACTATCTAATTTATCAATTAATAAACTCTTTAATACTTCATGATCTATGGGATAAAAATATTTACTTATATCTATTTTTAATATATAAATTTTATTACTCTTTAACTTTTTTAAATATTTTATTACTAACCTTATTCCATAATCAGTTCCCATGCCTTTTCTTGTAGCAACATTTCTTAAATCTAAATATTTAGTAAGCTTTGCCTCTAGTGCATACCTAGTAACAAAATGATTAATTATCTTATCTTTAATACTTAAAGACATAACTAATCTACACTTAGGTTCATATATTAAAAATATATTATAATGTTCATGTCCTATTTTACCCCTATTTAACATATCAATTATATTAGTTATATTTTGTACTTTATTTATTTCAAACTTATCTAATTTTTTCTTATTCTTAACATTCTTAGATATTTCCTGTTCATAAATATTAAGTAAATTAACAAAAGTTATATTATCTTTCATTCATGCACCAAGCATATAACATCTTATTAATCTTTAATAATTCATTTGCTTTGCTTGTTGCTTGTTTTTCACTAATGTATTTAAGCTTATATGCCCTTTCTAAAAAGAAATCTAATAAATTTACTTTTGCTAAAGCTACTATTTGATAATCTTTCTTTTTATCTTTATCTACTTCATAATTAGCTTTAATAACATTATCAAGAAGTATTAATGCTTCTTGATAAATAAGTTCTCTAGATAAATAATCTTTCTTAGGAATAGTTACTAAAATATTCTCTAAAGATATTATAAAACTTTTAATATTTTTAACAATTAAAAATCTATCGTTATTCATATGCTTTTATCCTCTAAGCTATCAATAACTCTTTCTAATTCTTCTGTACTTAAATTATTTATTTTACTTTTTAATCTTGTTAATCTTTTTTCTATATCATAATTCTTTAAAGCTTTAGATAAAACTATTTTATAGTTTTTATCTATACCTTTATGTTCTTCTAATAAGTTATCTTTTTCATATATACTATAACTTATGTTTACACTATCTAATTTACCTTTAACTTTATTAATTGCTGATTCTGGAAAACCAACAGAATTTTTATATTCAATATATTTATAACCAAGTAATTCATGCAGAATCATTCCTTCATCCCCAAAGACATTATAAAACTTACCAGACTTATAAAGTCTTACACCATATTTATTCAATCTTTACTCCATTTAAAATCTTTAATAAATAATTATTGTTTATCCTGCACCTATTTATATAATATAACCCGTTATACTCGGTCTTGATTAACTAGCATCCATTATTAATCAAAGTTCACAGTAATTATTTATATGTAATATTTAGATGCTTTAATTTTAGCATAGTATTATATCCGCTATGCTAGCGGAATAATTTTAATACAATAATTTAATATGGTGTATAGGAGCGTTACGTATAACTCTCCATCCATATTTCATGTTCGGACTTTTGTCCTGGATAATCTTTGTCCTTTACTTCACTCAATCATAAAACCTTAATCTTATATTACTGGAACTGTAAAGGTCTGGCCGGACCGCGTTGTTGTTATTATACACAGTGTTGTTATTCAGGTTATCGGACAAATTTAGTTATTGGACAAAAAGCACTAGAAACAAGTAATCTAGTGCTTTTATTAAAATATTTGTCCAATAATTCTTTAATCAAGTTCTAATAAAGATTTTATTAATTCTTCATTTTTATTCCAAGATGTTGTTTCATTATTAAAGTTATTATTATTGTTATAAACATTTTCTAGAGCTTTTCTTTTAGTTTCTACATTAACTTTTGCATATATTTCAGTAGTGCTTATTTCTTTATGTCCCAAGATATCTCTAATATAAACTAAAGGGATATCTGCTTCTATCATATGCATAGCTCTAGTATGTCTAAATACATGAGGATGAATATTTTTATTTATTTTAGAAATTTCTGCATATTTATTAACAATATGACTAATCATTTTAGTTGAACATTTTGAATGCTTATTTCCCATAAATAAATATTCAAAATTATTTAGTTTAAATAATTCAATATAATTAATTAATAAATCTCTAGTACTATTACAAATAGGTACAGTTCTATATTTTTTACCTTTACCATATAACATTACACTAGGATTATCTCCTAAATTAAGATCATTTACCTTAATATTAGTCATTTCTTCAACTCGTGCAGCACTATCATACATTAAGTTAATTAATGTATAATCTCTAATGCCTTTTCTATTATTTGTAGAAATAGTATTTAAATATATTGTTAATTCTTCTTTAGTTAAATAATCTATAACAACCACTTTATTATCATCTCCTTTAAATGCTATCTCTAATATTTGAGATATATTATTCAAATATTCAATAGGTTCATGGGATACATATCTACAAAAAGATTTTATTGCAGCTAGTCTTTGGTTTCTAGTTTTAATTGTTATTTTAAATTTCGTTTCCATATGTTTTAAAAAATCCATAACATTCTTTCTATTAATATCAGCAAACGATATTTTTTCAATTTTAATATTTTTATAATCAATTAAATATTTTACAAACATTCTAAATGTTGTTTTATATGATTTAATAGTATGATTACTTAAATTCTTTTGAATTGTTAAGTAATCATTAAAAAAATAACTTAATGCCTCGGCAAAACTTTTATAATTCTTCATAATTTATCTCTCTTTCTATATTTATAATATCTTTTATTTTATCTCTGATATCATCAAAAACTTCATAAGTTAAATGTAGATACTTATATGTTGAATCTAAATCTTTATGACCTACATAAGCACTTAATATTGGTACAAAAGCATTTAAATCAATATTATTATCTATTGCTTGTTTAAGTGAATTTGTGCAAAAAGTATGACGAATATCATGAATTCTTGGACCGTTTTCAGTATGCATTATCTTAGCTTTAAAAAGAATTTTTCTAAATATTGCATAAATACAGCCAACTGAATATGTCTTTTTATTACTATTTTCAAAATAATATTCAAACTTTTTATTATATTGTTGTTCAAATGATTTTAATTCATTAGATAGTTTATCATTAATAACTACTAATCTATCACAATCATTTTTTGTATTTTCGAGTAATATAGTATTATTTTCATAATCTATATTACATCTTTTAATTGTTAATACTTCTCCAATACGCATTCCTGTTTTAACAAGTATTAAAAATATTAATCTTATTTGTTCTTGCTTCTTGGGATACTTTTTTAAATAACATTCTTTAATTGCTTTAAATAATCTTTGTATTTCATCTTTAGAATAAATATATGGTTTAAAATTTCTACGATTATCAAAATATTGTTCTGGAAAAACAAAGGCAGGAATATCTTTTATATTTAAATATATAGTAAATTGCCTAATTATACTTACATATGCTCCTTTTGTAGAACTTTTTATATTATTGTGATTATAAATATATTCCATTAAAAATTCTTTAGTCAATTCTTTTTTGGTTAAATTAGCATTTATTGTATATTTATCAAAATGTTTTAGTTTATGAATCATTGATTCATAATCAAAACCATTATTTTTCTTATATTCAATAAAACTCTTTAATTCATCTTTAAATATTCCCTTAAATTCATTCATAGTCTTCTCCAATAAAACAAAGAGCTAAACTCTTTTTGTTTATTTCTAAATAAGTTTTTGTTGAATTGTCATTGTTATGACCGAGTATTGATGCTATAATTGTAACTGGAACTTGTTCATTTATTAATTCCGTTGCGAGCGAATGCCTAAATGAATGTGTTCCTATTTTATTGTATTTATCCAGTGGTATATTACACTTAATTAAAGCTTTTTTTATAACTTCGTTAAAAGATAAACCAGCATCTAATTTTACTAATGGGTATTTTGCTCTTATAAATACATTATCATCATTACCTCGTATTTTTATTGGTCTTTCCAATTTTATATAATCAATTATAGCTTCACCGACATCATTAGGTAATGGTAATGTATTTATTTTTTTAGTTTTACTTTGAATGAAAGTAATTGTATTACTTTCCCAATTGATATTTTCCCATTTTAAATTAATAACATCAATTTTTCTTATACCTAATCTCATAATCATTAGAAACATAGCATAATTTCTATAACCAGCTGGTGTATTACTTACTTCTTCTTTTATAGCATTAATAATAGCTTCGCTATCTTCTTTAGTAAAACAACTGGGTAATTTCCTTTGTTTATATCTTTTAGTAATAGGTATTAACAAATTAAAGTTATCTTTTAATATTCCACTATCATTTAAATATAAAAATATTGATTTTAAATTCCAATAAATACTTATTTTTTTACTTAATAGATCATTTTTAATATTATCTAAATATTTTAATAATATTTCTTTATTTAATTCTTTTAAATCATTAATATTATTATCTATTAAGTAATTAAAAAATAATATAGTAAATATTTTCTTTTTCTTAATAGTAGATTCTGAATTATTCTTAATATTTTGCCAAAAGTCTAAATAATTATTTAATATATTCATATAATAATCATTTAATGGTATATCTTTATAAGTTATAACTGTATATTTTGATATATTATTTATATCTATTAATAATAACATGGCTTTAATAACTTCTTTTTGTTTTTTAGATAAGTTATTAGTATTATTAATTAATAAACAATTATAATTATCTTTGAGATATAAATGTATTTGATTATTATCAAAATAAGATATATCTTTAGCTAAACAATAACTTTTAAATTCTTTCCAATACCTTTTCATAGTATTTACCATATTTAAAGATAATTCCAAATTCATTGCTTCCTCCTCCCTCAAATAAATTAATTCAGTTAAATTTTGTTTCATAAAACACTTCCTTTCAATTTGAAAAGCTGAATCAAACTTTTCAAGTTTTTATTCTAATATATTATCGGACAAAATAGCAACAAAAAAAGTACAAAATCTATTGAGTTTGTACTTCAAAAATGTTATACTTTTAATGTAGTATAGATGATATTTGTCTATCTATGTATTTAATATTTAATACAAATTGTCCAATAATTATATTTGTCCGATAACTTGAACAACGGCAACAACGTGAATAACGCGAATGCGGTTCGCCCGAGACCTTTATAGTTCCAGTGATATAAGATTAAGGTTTTATGATTGAGTGAGATAAAGGACAAAGGTTATCCAGGACGAAGTTCCAAACATAAAATATGGACGGAGTGTTATACGTAACGCTCCTATAAGCCATATTAAAATATCTCATAAATAAAGGAGTATGGTATGAATTTAGTAGAAAGGATAAATAAAGATAAGAGATTAAAGTTATTATTGTTTTTAATATTACTTGTTACAGTTGTTTTATTTATGAAGATATTTTATGAATATTATGTATATTCTAAAGATAGAAAATTAGAAGAAACTAAAGTAGTATTAAATAATGATGAGAGTGTAGAAGTAATAAAGTATAGTGAAGTATTAAAACTTGATAATGGAAAATTGGATAGTACTAATAAAATAGTTAGTTTAAGTGCTGAATATAATAATAGTGCAAATTACAATGTCTATGTTAAAGTTAATAATAATGTAAGTAATTTAGTACTTAAAGTAATAGATAATAAGGGTACAAGTAATATAATAGATTTAAGTAATAAAGTAGGATTATATTTAGTTAAAAGTGATTGTGCTATAAATAATAGTAAAGATGAATGGACATTTGAAGTATCTGGAGATACTACAAATGTAGATATAGATGTAATTTTAAGAGAAGATAAAGTAAAGATTAGTGATTATATAAAAGAAATGAGCAGTAATAATTTATATCATCTAGATAGTGATAATACATATAGATATGTGGGAAGTAATCCAAATAATTATATAAGTATTAATAATGAGTTATATAGAATTATTGGTGTATTTGATGATAGATTAAAAGTAATTAAGAATGATTATGCTACTAGTGATATGTTAGGGTTAGATGGTGCATATTTTGCTAGTTATCAAATTGGAGATACCTACTATAAAGGAAGTATTTATGATGATGTAAGTACTTATTATTGGAATAATGCAAGTAAAGTAAATAATTGGGATGAATCTAATTTAAATAAAATAAATTTAAATGTTAATTTTAGAAATTATTTGGGAAGTAGTATTAGTTTAGTTGATGGGGATATAATACTTATGGATATAAATGACTATTATTATTCCTCTTATCCAGAGTTTTGGGGTAAGGATAACTATTTAAATGGAATAAGCACTAATTATTTATATATGGGGTTAGATGAATGGACCATAAGTAAGGTTGAAGGTACAAGTAATTATGTTTATTTTATATTTAGTAATGGCCGTATAAATGATAGTACAAATTATGGTAAAGTAGATAATATAAGTGCAGTAAGACCAGTGTTTTACTTAAAAAGTGATTGTGTATTTATAAGTGGTAATGGTAGTGTTACAGAACCATTTATTGTTAGTATATAATGAAAGGATTGATTATTAATGAAAGTTTTATGTATAGGACATACTAGTTGGGATATGACAGTTCCAGTTGATGAATACCCTGTGGAGAATGCCAAATATCGTTTTAATGAAAAATATTCTAGTGGAGGAGGTCCCGCTTCTAATGCGGCATATTTACTTGGTAAATGGGGTGTTGATACCATTATTGCTACAAATGTAGGTAGTGATGATTTTGGAACAAGAATTAAAAAAGAATTTCAAGATGTTCATGTTAATACTGATTATATTGAAACTAGTTATGAAAAAGATACATCTTTTTCATATATTATGGTTAATAAGAAAAATGGATCTAGAACTGTTTTTAATGTAGCAACAGAATATCCAGCTTTAAAGAAATATAATTATGAATTTACACCAAATATAATATTTACTGATGGACATGATTATGGAGCAACTCAAAATGCTATAACTAAGTTTCCTGAAGCAGTAACAATAATTGATGCGGGCCGTGTTACGCAAGAATTGCTTGAACTTTGAAAATATATTAAATATATTGTTTGTTCTAAAGGTTTTGCCGAAACTGTAACAGGTTTAAAATTTAACTTTGAACAACCTCAAAGTTTAGTAAATATTTATAATAAATTACAAAATAGATATCCTAATGCTACAATTGTAGTAACACTTGAAGAACATGGAGCTTTGTATCAAGCGGGAAACCAAATAAAGATTATGCCAGGACTAAAATGCACGGCAGTAGATACAACTGGGGCAGGGGACATATTCCACGGGGCATTTACTTATGGTATTGCTAATGGTTTTGATATGGAAAAAACAGTAATGATCTCCAATATTGCAGCTGGTTTATCTGTGCAAAAGATGGGTTCAAGATTATCAATTCCTAGTTTATCTGAAGTACTTGATTATTATGCTAAAAAAGTAAATGGCGGATCAGTAAGTAATCAAAATCAAGTAAATCAAACACAGCAACAAGTAACACCACAACCACAAGCACAACCTGAGCAACCAGTACAAACAGAACAACAAGTGCCTCAAGAACAACCAAGTAATCCCCAATGATAACTAGTAAAACTCCAAAACTTGATTTACATGGAGAAATTGTTGCTATGGTTGATGCTTTAGTTAGTGAGTTTATTCATGATAATAAATTAATGAAAAATGAATATATTATTATTATCCATGGTAAAAGTACAAATATTCTTACTAAAGAAGTGCATAGAATACTAAGAAATAATAAAGATGTATTAGAATATAAATTAAATAATTGGAATTTAGGTGAAACAATAGTAAGACTTAAACTTTAACCAATTATTTTTTTAATGGGGGTTTTATGGGAGATTTTATTTTAAATGTTATGGGAACTTATGGGTATATAGGAATATTTTTTCTAATAGCTATAGAAAATATATTTCCACCGATTCCATCAGAAGTAATACTTACTTTTGGTGGGTTTATTACAAAAAGTAGTGATTTAACTCCAATAGGGGTAATAATATCTGCTAGTCTTGGATCTTTAATTGGAGCTGTTATTTTGTATTATGTTGGAATTTTTGTAAATAGATTTAAATGGTTTAAGAAAAGTGAACTTGATAAAACTAATAATTGGTTTTTAAAATATGGGGAAAAAGCAGTACTTTTTGGTAGATGCGTTCCTATTATCAGAAGTTTGATATCTATTCCTGCGGGAATAAATCATATGAATATGCGTGTATTTTTAATTTATACTACAGTTGGTTCTATAATTTGGAATACACTTCTTGTTTATGCTGGAGTAATACTTGCTGATAATTGGCATATTTTTGCAGAGATAATAAGTAAATATTCTAAAATAATATTGGTAATAATTACCATTTATATATTTTGGAAAGTTTGGAAAAAATGTATACATAAAAGTAAAAAGATGATATAATACCCTTAATTAAGGAAGTGTTTTAGTTTATATGGAAATTACGAGAAAAAATATTTTGTTAGCAGACAAAGTTAATGCTAATTTGTTACAAGTTGATGGATTACAACTGTGGGATGAATTTAAAAGTGGGGTATGTACTCATTTACAAGTACTTTATAGTTTACTCAGTACTGATATTGATAGTTTAAGTGATGCTGAATTTTTAGAGTATTTTAATATGCTATATGATGTTAATTTAACTAAAAATGATGAGTTAGATTTAATATCTATGAAATATGCGAAAAGATTTGAAAAACTAGCTGAGATTAGTACAACAATGGTTATTAATGATGATATTGGTCAAAAAAAGAGACTTACTTGGGAACAATTATTTCAAGTTAAATATATTGTTGCTGTAGCGGCAGGAAAATATATTGATTTAACTAAAGTTTATTCAAAAGATGAACTAGATTTAATGTTAGAAAATAATGATATAGTAATTTTAGATAGAATACTAGAAAAAATAGATTTTTGTGATTTTGAAAGAGAAATGGTTGCAGATTTTCCGGTTGAAAATATATCAAATGTTTTTGGAGAATTTATAAGAAGTAGAGTAAATAAAGAAGATATAGATAAAGATATTAATGCTTATTATAATGAATTAATAGAACATATTAAAGATGTTGCTTGTATTTGTAGTAAAATGGAAAGATGCGAATTATTAGATGATTTAAAAAATACTATAGATAAGTTTTTAGCTTATGATAATGGTGTAAAAAGGTCTTAAAAAGGCCTTTTTTTCACAATCGGTGAAGTGAAAAAGTAAATTCCAGTTTTAAAAACTGAAAAAATTTGTAAGAGAAAGTTCCAGAAAATGGGACTTTT
>UREA01000023.1 GCA_900546715.1 uncultured Mycoplasmatota bacterium
GATATAACAAATAAAATAATTAAAGATAATGATATTATAGTAATGGAAGATTTAGATATTAAAGCAATGTATCAAACAAAAAGTATAGCCAAACATTTAGTGAATATCCCACTTGCAGAAATAAAACGAGTCTTGGAATACAAGTGCCTTTGGCAAAACAAGAAACTAATCACAATAAATAGATATTATCCAAGTAGTCAAGTTTGTTCAGTATGTGAATATCAAAATAAAGAATTAAAAGATTTAAGTATAAGAAAGTGGGAATGTCCAAAATGTGGATGCATACATGACCGAGATATCAATGCTAGTATCAATATAATGCTTGAAGGATTAAAAATATATATGCAAAGTTTAGTATAGATAATAAAATAAAAATAGTAGGGTGGCGACCATCCGAAGTTGGTCTGTGGAGAGTCCAAAGGACTCAATGAAGCAGAAATGTCTTGTAGTGATACAAGGATAGTCAAAATTTATTTTGGCTTTTGTTCTGTTTATTACAATTTAGAAAGGAAACTATAAGCTTATGGAAAAGTTAAACAAACAAAAAATTATTAAAAATATTGAATGCAAAGTAAAAGACGTTCATTTTGTTCACCAAATATTAAAATGTTTAGGAAACGATGATGATTCACAAATTAAAATTTATCCGTATAAGGATTTTAAAAAATTAGATTGGCAAGATTTTATGTTATATCGAGTAGTTGCTCGCAATAAAGATATATTATTTTGTGTCGAATTAAATAAAACTTATACAAAAGAAAAAATTAAAAAAGATATCATACGTTTAGGAAGTATTATCAAAAAAGTTGTTAAAGATGGCGAACTAGACCGAATTGTTTATATTAGATTATTTTTAAATGCTGCTGATTTAAGTGATAGTGTAATAGTAAGTAAAGGATATGTTGATGAAAATCGCGAATTTAATGAGGATATTTTAGATATTATTGATGTTTCTTTAAATAAACTTTATAATCAATTAGAATGTAATGAACTAGCTACAATATTAAAAAAAATAGTAAATTAAAAAAGCTTTGATAAAAAGCTTTTTTAATTTTCTTCAGTATCTTCAGTAATACTTATTGCTCCAACAGGACAAGAAGCAATAGCATTTTGTAATTCATCTGTATCTAGATTGTCATTACTTTTAACTACTGATACTCCATCACCAAATTCAAAATGTTCAGGATCCATAGCTATACAAGCCCCGCAACCAATACAATTATTCACTTCTATTTTTTTCATTTTAGCCTCCTTGTATAATTATAGTCAAAAACTATTCTAAAATCAATCTTTATTATTTAAAAAATCGAATATTTATGTTATTATTTTAATAGAGGTTGTATTTATGGATACGAGAATGAATAAGTATGATAATAAAAGTTTTTCTAGGGTTGCTAAAAATGAAGAATTATATAAAGAAATAAATGATGCAAGTCTGGATAATTTTACTGTGCGTAGCAATGCAACTGTAATTGGTAATCAAGATCCAGAAATTGACATAGAAAAGATTAAAAAAATTCTTGATACTAAGTATAATAATGCCCCAAGAAGAAAGAGTATAAGAATAGATATTCCTGAAGAGGAAGAAGAAGTAGACACAGAACCTACCAAGGAATATGATTTAAATGTTGTTTTAGAAAAAGCAAAAGATGAACTACCTGAAACATATGAAGAAGCAAGGGCCAAGAAACTAAGAAATACTCAATTTGATATTTTAAATAATTTACATATTGAAGAGCCTCATGAGGAAGAAGAACCAACTAAAGCTGAAGAAGATTTAATGGAATTAATTAATACAATTAGTATTAATGAAAAAAAGATTAGTGAAATAACCGAAAAATTAAAAAATGATGATAAAAAAGAAATAAAAGAACAAGTCATTTATGAAGAAGACAATGTTGAAGATGCTTTTGGAATTTTAGATGAACTTAAAGGTAGTGATAATACCGAAGTTTATGAAGGGATGACAGAAGAAATCCAAAAAATTGAAGAAGAGGAAAATAATAAAGATTTTAAAGAAGAAAAAGAAGAATCTCAAGAAGAAAATAAAATAGAAGAAGTTAAATCAGAAACAATGGATAATTCCTTTTATACAACAAGTTTATTTAGCAAAAAAGATTTCTCAGATGATGAAGATGATACAGATAAAGGATTAAATATTGTTATTAAAATATTAATAGTTTTAGTTATAATTTGTTTCTTAGTGGGTATATTTTTATTTGTTCGTTCATTAATTATGGAATAAAACATAATATTTACTATGAATAGAATAAGTTTGCGGAGAAATTATAGATTATCAAGTTTAATTATATTAGTTCTTTTCTTGATTGTAGTTTTTACCGCATTCTTTTTTATTTGGTACAATACTAAAGTAACTCCTAAAATAGTTGATGTAGCTGAGGCAAAACTTAATAAGTTTATGGAATCTTTTCTAAGTATGAATATTGGTTATAAAATACTTGATGAAGATATTTTAAAAGATATTTTAATTATTAATAAAAATGATAAAGGAGAAATACTTTATGTTGATTATAATTTAGAGAAAGCTTATATGGTATTAGATAAAGTTTCTAATGAATTAGAAACTTTGGTAAGTGATTTAGAACAAGGTAAGTTTAAAGATATTAATGATAATAATATTAAAACTAGTGAACATGGTTTAGTTTTAGAACTACCTATGTTTATTGCTAGTGATTATGCTCTAATGAGTAATTTGGGACCTAAAATATATATGAAAGTAAATTTTGTTGGTTCAATACTTACTAATATTAAAAGTAAAATTACAGAATATGGAATTAACAATGCTTTGGTGGAATTATATGTTACAATTAAATTAAATGAGGAATTAATTAGCCCAGTTACTGACAATGAGTTATCTATAGAATATGATTGTTTAATAGCTTCAGAAGTAATAAATGGAACAGTTCCAGCAATTTATGGGGGCACAATACTTGAAAAAAGTGCAGAAAAATCTATTCCATTGGAATAAAAGTTGTGATATAATGTATGATAGGGTGAGAATATGGAGCGTGTATTTATTAATGAAGCATTTACAAAAGCTATTAATGATTACTTAAGTAGTGTAGAAAACCCTAAAGGGGTAGTATACAATTCCTTTTTGGTTATAGTTATTAGGCTCCTTATAGTTTTATATAGTGAACTTGATATAGTTAATCCAATGGTTATCAATGACGAAGAATTACTAAAAAATAATTTAGCTAAATATGGTTATTCTAAAAATGATTTAGAAATGTTTTTATCTGATTTGCAAGTATATTATGATATAGAAAAAGAAAATGAAAATAAAATGATAAAAATACAAAATCCTTATTTTATAACTATTCAAAAAGAATTAATAGATATGCTTATTGCTAAGAAATTAAATTTTCATTTGAAAGAAAAAGAAGTTCAAGATTTTTATGATTTATTATATACACCATATTCTAAAAATCCATTACAAGTATCCTATAATTTCTTAATGACTGATAATGTTTTAGAAATAGATAATTACTTTCGTAAGCAAATGAAAGAAAATGTTAAGATGGTTGTACCACGAGAAAAACATTTGTTAAACGTTAAAGCTTATGAATTATTAAATTATAGTATGGATCAAATAAATTCTATGGATGCTAATGAAATAGATCGAGTAAATCATCAAGTATATGACTATTTTAAAATTAGAGAAAATGCAATAAATAAAGAGTATTTATTAGATAAAGCCATTGAAGCAATAGAAAGAGAAAAAAATAAAGTAACAAGTGGAAATGGATATGTAGATATATTACTAGTAATGAGTATTATTTGTACAGTAATCATGGTTGTAGGAATTATTACATTTATCGTAATTTAAGGAGGTTTTATGGAAAATATTATAATTGATAATCAAGAATATGAAGTTATTAAAAATTATCGTGATGCCTTAAATATAGAAGATTTAGAAGGTAAAATTACTGATTATTTTGATAGTTTTGATTATATTTTAGGAGATTATGCATATGGTAAAGTGAGATTAAAAGGTTTCAATGATAAAGATAATAAAAATTTTAAGCCAATTAATGATTATAGTAAGATAGATGATTATATAAAAAATAATTGTGCTTATGATTGTCGTTATTTTATTATTAAAAGAATAGTTGAAAAAAAATAATAATTAATGTATAATTAATTTATAATAAATGAAGGGATTGATTAATGTGGAAAAAATAAAATTAAGTTTAGTATCGGGTTCTAGTTTAGAAAAGCCTTTAGTTACGGCATTTAAAGGAAATAATGGTAATTATGTTGTTTTAGATAATGAAATGAACGGAACAATGGGCTTACCTATTATTTTAGTGTCTAAATTAGAAAATAACAAGTTAATAAAAATAGCAGATCAAAATGAATGGAATGCCGTTAAGGAAAATTTAAGAATGATTATTGCTGGCAATCAAGTTGATTATATTAGTGTAGATGCCGCTTTAGCAGCTGATGATATGTTCTTTTCGCAACTTACGTTACCAGTTGCCTCATTTGAAGCTTTAAAAAACAATTATAATCCTAATGGAGTAAGTAATATTGCTAATGGGGCCAGTACACCAACTCCTGTTGCAACTCCAACACCAGATGTAGCTCCTGTTACACCATCTATGCCAGAATCCCCAGTAACTCCAGAAGTTACTCCAGCTAGTCCTAGTCCAGTTACTCCACCAAATGTAGATGCAGTAGCTAGTGAACCAGTAATGCCTAGCATGACAAATCAAGTGCCTAATGTCGCTCCAGCAGTAGAACCGGTATCTCCAGTTACTCCAGTTGTAGGAGCTCCTACTGTTACAGAAGAACCTGTTACTCCAATGCCAAACGTAACACCAGTTATGCCTGAGCCACCACAAAATGCTCAAACTGCGGCACCTGTAATGCCAGAACCAGTAGCTCCAACTTCTCCAGTTGAACCACCAATGCCAAGTGCTCCAGCTGAAGAAAGTCCTCAAACAGAAGTTCCTGTAGATTTTACAGCAGATAAAGAAGCTTTCTTAAAAGCTTGTGAAAATATGTTTGATGCATTAGTTGCAAAATTCAATAAATAGGTATTAAAACCTATTTTTTTTTATTAAATGTGTTATACTAAAAATAGAGGAGAGTGTGTAGTGATGAAAAAAGTAATGCTTATAATTGGTGCAATTGCTGTATTTATCTTAATTGTATGGTTAGTTTTATTTTTTACAATATTTAGCGGCACTGAAAAGTTAGTATGTAAATCTAATGAGGGGAATATAACATTAAGGTATAACGAAGAAACAATCGTTGGTTATACAGCAAGTGGAATAACTTATGATTTAGATAATCAAAAAGAGTATGCAGAACAAATTGGAGTGGATGCATATTTAGATGAATTTTCTGAATGGTTTAGTAACAATACAACTGGAACATGTACTAGATAGTTTAGTTTAATCTTTTAATAAATAGGTATTAAAACCTATTTTTTTTATATAATGTAGTATGAAGGAAACAATTAGATATTATTATAATATTGATGTTGATAATTTAGAAAGTCAAGATGGAAAATACTTTTTTAAGTATCAAAATCAAGATTTCTTTTTCGTCTTTTTTAATCGTAATCTTGATGAGCTTGACGATATTTTAAAATGTTGCATAAATATGAAAGAAAAAGGAATAGATGCTCATAATATTATAGTAAACATTAATGGTGAAGTATTAACTAAAGTAGATAATTATAATTATATATTAATGTCTGTTAGCAACTTTAACGAAGAATATGATATTTTTGATATTGTTAATATGACAAATAAATTAACATTAAATTATCAAACTAGTAAATTATATCGTAATAACTGGGGGGCTTTATGGAGTGAAAAAATGGATTATTTTGAATATCAAGTTAGAGAACTAGGACTAAATAAAGTTGTTATTCAAGATTCCTTCAGTTACTATTTAGGTTTAGCAGAAAATGCTATAAGCTATGTTAACAGTACAAATTTAAAATATAATACCTTTAATAATGCTAAGATTACTTTATCTCATCGTCGAATTTTTTATCCAAATTACAAAATAAATTTTTTAAATCCTTTATCATTTATATTTGATTTAGAAGTTAGAGATATTGCAGAATATCTTAAAGCTATGTTTTTCTCACCCAAAAATGATGAAGATGTACTAGAAGAATTAAAATATTTTTTACAAATAAAAAAATTAACTCCGTATGAATATAGTATGCTTTTTGCAAGGCTAATGTATCCTTCCTATTATTTTGATTTATATGAATCTATTATGAATAATGATGAATCAGAAGAAAAATTAGTACCAATCATTGCTAAAACAGAAGAATTTGAATTGTTTTTAAAAGAAGCATATTTAGAAATATCTAAATATGCTCCATTAGATAAAATAAACTGGCTTATAAACTAATGTTGATAACTCCTTCTAATTCTGGTATATCCTCTTTTAATAAATTATAAATACCTTCATTTATCTCAGCACCTAACATTTCACAACTATTACAATGTCCAGATACTTTAACATAAACGAAGTTATCTTCATATTTGACAAATTCTATATCGCCACCTTCTAAAATAAGGTATGGTCTAATCCCATCTATTACTTCAATTATTTTTTCTTCCATAAGCTTCACCAATTAACATTATAAAACGAAAAACTTGTTAAGTAAATAATAATTTGATATACTTTAATTGTAAGAAGGTGGCAATATGCCTAAAATTAAATGTGGAGATATAATTAAATGTAAGGTAACAGGTATTGCTGATTATGGTTTTTTTGTGGAGTGTGAAAATAATTATTCAGGACTTTGTCATATATCGGAGGTTTCAAATGACTTTGTTAAAAGTATTTATGACTTTGTTCATCTAAATGAAATTATTTATGCTAGAGTATTAGATATAGATAAGAAAAATAAACAAATAAAATTATCTATCAAAGATATCTATTATAAAACCGAAGATGATGGAACTAGAATAGTAGAATCAAGAAAAGGTTTTTTGCCCTTAAAAGAGATGTTACCAATATGGATTGATGAAAAGATCGAGGAATATAAGAAAAAGTAAGATATTTTACGTAAAACACTAAAATATCTCACTTTTTATATATATTTAGTTTGTTTTTGTGTTATTATAAAATAAAGAAATAGAAAGGAGGACAGTATGAATCCTTATAAACTAAGTTTTGGGGAAGTAAAAAAAGTTGCTCAAGATTTCAATAAAACTGGATTTGGCAGAAGAGCTTATGTATTTTCATTACTTCCAATGTTTATTTTCGTAATATTATTAGTAATGGGAATAATATTAAGTATATTAAAAGACGATATCGATGTTACTACCATAGTTGCATTTGCAGGAGCCTTTATTTCCTATGCAATAACATGTATTACCCAATTGCAATATGGTGCTTTATTAAAAGATTATATTAAATCTTTAGATGAAAAAACTACTAGTAAAAAATAAACTAGTAGTTTTCCTTAATCAATATATGTGTATACTTAAGACAAAATGTTTTTATAAGGAGTATAAAATATGAAAATGTTTTTAAAAACTATATCAGTTACATTACCAATTTTAGCATTACTTATTATATTTATACCTGTTCAAACAATAGGAGAATATATTGCTTTAAATGTAGCAGGTATAATAATGACTATAGTCGCTATGATTTTAGGAATTAAATATAAAGATAAATTAAGCATTGCTATAGGAATTGGAGTGATAGTAGGATTGATTATTGGATTAATTGCAACAATTTTTATTCTAAATAGATATGATTTGTTTTTATAAAACAGTTGAAACAAGAAAAATTGTTAAACTATTTTAAAAACTACTAGTCAAAAAAACTAGTAGTTTTTATATTAAATCTGGTGCCGTAACAGTGAATTGAACACTGATTTAATCCTTACCATGGATTTGTAATACCATTATACTATTACGGCTTATTATATTAAAAAAGCCATTAACTGGCTATATATTAATTATATGGTGGCTCCAGCGGGAATTGAACCAGCGACACAAGGATTTTCAGTCCTCTGCTCTACCGACTGAGCTATGAAGCCATATGGCGGTTCGTACGGGATTTGAACCCGTGATCTCCTGCGTGACAGGCAGGCGTGATAGGCCACTACACTAACGAACCATTGGTTGCGGGAGCAGGATTTGAACCTGCGACCTTCGGGTTATGAGCCCGACGAGCTACCAAACTGCTACCATCCCGCGATATCTAAAATTGGCGGAGGAAAAGGGATTCGAACCCCTGCGCCGATTTCTCGACCTGTCGGTTTTCAAGACCGATCCCTTCAACCGGACTTGGGTATTCCTCCATGCATTTTTTCTGAATGCATTTAGATTATAACAAATTGAAAACGCCATGTCAATAAATTTTGTAAAAAAAATATCAATAAGTACTTGAAATAATGAAAAAAACATATTATAATAAAGAAGTCTTATTTAGTTAAGACAGTGCCTTGCCCAAGTGGCGGAATAGGTAGACGCACAGGACTTAAGGCCTCTGACGTTTGGAAGGCCTTGAGCACTAACTTAGAAATGAGTTATGTGAATTTGCTCAAATTCGGGGAAACCTTACAGATAACGCTGATGGCAATCCCGAGCCAAGATTTGTAAACTTACAAATAAGGTGTAGAGACTTGACGGGCAATACCTAAGTCGTAAGATATGGTAAAGAGAAAGTCCAGACTACAAACATGTATGTGGTAGTGAAAACTATAGTAGTAAGAAAATCCTGCGGGTGTAATAACCCGTGCCGGTTCAAGTCCGGCCTTGGGCACCATTTAAGAAATTAACCGAATTATTTCGGTTTTTCTTTTGCTTAAAAAAAGTAAATATGCTTTTTACACATTTACTTTTTTCTTGCTAATGTTTTGTTACTTGCAAGTATTTTAAGTGCTTCGATATTTTCTTCAGTTAAATTCTCTTTATGAGTTAAGAAATCATCTAAATTGCTGATAACTATTGGTAAAAGCTGAATTGGTAAACCTATAGCATTTTCAAACCAATTTTTAATATCTTCGTTTTCTTCGTCATCAAAAATAATTAGTTCATCGATAATAGCATCATCAAAAGCTGTATCATTTTGGTATTTAGCTATTTCTTCTAGTTTATCTGAAAATGCCCAATGTAGAGATAATGTTTGTTCTAAATCATCTTTAGTTGTATAGTATAATGTAGCATCACCTACAAAATTTTTTAAAACTGGATAAATTTCTGATAAAACTCCTAATTTTTGTCCTATACTATGCCGATATACACTATCAGCAATTTGTAATCTTAAAAAGTGTCCTTGATTATATTTAATAAAAAAATCTAAGGCATCATTTTTATATTCAATAAAATTATTATAAATTTCATAAGGATAAATATGATATTTACCTTCTAATATTCCTTGATAAATACTACTTGTAAATTCCATCTTTTTACCAATTTCATTATTTCTTAGCTTGTTTGCAAGTACAAAGCAATCATACATATCTGAATATTTTTCCATATCTTTCCTCCGCTTTAATATAATAACACATTTTTTTAATAATGCAACTAAAAATATTGACAATTTTTTCAATCTAATCTATTATTTAGGTGGAGGTAACTTATGAATTCAAAACAAAAAGTAGAATTAATTATAGCAGCATTTTTAATTGTTTGTGGAAGTTTACTACTTATTTTTCCCTTATTTCATTTTGTAGATGTCAAATTAATATTTTCAATAGTTTTAGGAGTTTATGCACTTTTAAATCTTATTAAATTCATACTTATAAGAAAATCTAAAGATTATGAAGGATTATTTACAATGCTTGCATCAATTATTGTACTAATCATAGTATCACTTCTTGATGTAGATAATGTTCCTTGGTATTTAGCGTTAAGTTTATTTGTGTGGATTGCTTTAATGTCAGTTATTAAACTTAAGAAGGCCGATTATTACAATGATCGAAAAAGTGGAGTCTGGATTTTAGAAATTGTTTGTTTAATATTATTTATTTTAAGTGGTTTACTTACAACAATTAATTTATATTATGAAAATGATATTCAAGTATTAGTACTCGGTTACTTTTATTTAATCCATGGTATACTTGAATTAGTTGATCCATTAACAAATTATTTAATAGGAAGAAAATAACTTCCTTTTTTATGAATAAATTTTTTGGAAAGGTAGTATAATTTGTTAGAAAGAGAGGAATATTATAATGGAAATTCTAAAGGTTTCATCAAAATCTAACCCAAGTAAAGTAGCGGGGGCAATAGCAAATATTTATCGCGAAAAAAAGACAGTGGAATTACAAACTGTTGGAGCTGGCTCATTAAATCAAGCTATAAAGGCTATTGCTATATGTAGGGGATTTGTTGCTCCAACTGGAGATAATCTAGTAGTAATTCCGGCGTTTAATGATATTGTAATCAATGGAGAACAAAAAACTGCAATTAAATTAATTGTCGAAAGCAAATAAATAAAAGCAAAATCCATTGCTTTTTTTCTTTATTTTTAGTATACTTGATATGAATGGAGGTAAAAAAATATGGAATTAAAAGGAAGCAGAACAGAAGCTAATTTAATGGCAGCTTTTGCTGGAGAATCTCAAGCTAGAAATAAGTATACTTACTATGCTTCAAAAGCTAGAAAAGAAGGTTATGAACAAATAGCTGCTATATTTGAAGAAACTGCTAATAATGAAAAAGAACATGCAAAAATGTGGTTCAAAGAACTTCATGGTGGTGACATTCCTACAACTGCCGAAAATTTACTTGATGCAGCTGAAGGTGAAAACTATGAATGGACTGACATGTATGCTGAATTTGCTAAAGTAGCTCATGAAGAAGGATTTGAAAGAATTGCTTATCTTTTTGAAGGTGTTGCTGCAATAGAAAAAGAACATGAAGAAAGATATCGTAAGCTTCTTAAGAATGTTGAAGACAAACTAGTATTTAGCAAAGAAGGAGAAGCAATTTGGATTTGTCGCAATTGTGGCCATGTTGTTGTGGGTAAAGAAGCTCCAGCAGTTTGTCCTGTATGTGCTCATCCACAAAGTTTCTTTGAATTAAAGAAAGAAAATTATTAAAATAAAAAAGTTGGTTTTGTACCAACTTTTTTTAAAGCCCTAAAGTAACAACCGCAATAAACATTCCAAAAGTTATTGCAGAAACTAATACAAGCACTATATTGGAAAAACCAGCTAATCCTAATTTGTTTTTGGCATCAATTTCTTCTTGTTCTGGAAAACGATAATTAAATTTCGAATTAGTTCTTGTCAAAGTCATTCCTCTTTCCAGTTCTTGATTTTGATCTTGTTCTTGGACTTCTTCATTATTTTGTTTTGTCATATTATTTACCTCACTATTAATTATTGTTGCTGCTACACTCATATTATTTCCCAAATTTGCCATAATATCCTTCCGTGCTTTTAAATCTTTAAGAAAATCTTCTAAATCAGGATTATTAGGATTAGAATCAAATAAAAATTTATTATTTGCATACATTTGAACTTTTTTTAAATAATCATCTGCAAACTTTTTTAAAAAAGCTTCTTCATCTTCAGTAATAATCATCTCTTGTGATAACATACTTTTTATTTTTTCTAATTCAGCATCACTTTGATAATAAAAACCATTTTTTAAGTAATCAAATATATCTTGTGGTATCATTTGAAAGAATATTGTAGCAATATGATCTATCCCATATCCGGCATTTTTGATTGAACTACCATTAAAAGTTAAAATATCACTATTAGGATCATATTGAAAGTCTCTTAAATTAGGATATTTGTCTTTACATCTTTCCAATCTATTAGTTATTTCATCACTTATATTAAATAATTCACCCATACAAAAACTCTCCTTGTATTCTAATAATAGTTTAACAAATATTTAGTGAAAATACAATAGTGAAATTTTTGAAATTTTACCAATTTTTAAAATTAAAGCCATTTTTGGCATTTTTTTTGAAAAAATTGCCACCCGAGTTTTGCAATGCTCATTATTGTGAATTATATTTCAGCCCTTTGTATAAAAGGGTTTTATTATGTCAAGAAATATTTATTTTTGTATTGTACAATTTAGTACAATAGTGTATAATAGTTATGTAAGGTAGTGATTTTATGTCTTTATTTATTAAAAAATATAAATATCCTAACGGAAAAACTTATTGTTCTATTGTGGATGGATATAGAATTAACGATAAAGTAAAACATACAGTAATTCAAAAATATGGATATTTAGATGATTTGAATCAAAAATATGGTGATGCCCAAAAATACCTGGATAACGAACTTACTCGTTTAAAAAAAGAATTTGAAACTCAAATTATTGTTAAAATAAACAGAGCAATTGATAACGATTTTAATGATGATACCTTTAATATTGGTTATTCTTATTTTAAAAAAATATTTCAAGAGTTAAATATTGCTGATGTTCTCAAAAGAAAACAATATTCTTCTAATATTGCATTTTCTTTAACGAAGACATGTGAACTACTTACCTATTCTAGAATTATTGATCCTGGAAGCATAAAACATGTATATGAACATAAAAATCAATTTTTTGAACCTTTTGATTTAAGTCTAGATGATTTATATCGTTCTTTAAAACATTTGTTGGACTGTAAAGAAGACATTTTTAAAACTATATGGGATAATACCAAGAATAGATATAATCGTGATGCTTCTATTTCTTACTATGATTGTACTAACTATTATTTTGAAATAGAATATGATGATACTGATACTCTAAATAAGGATGGCGACATTATCAAAAAAGGATTAAGAAAAAGAGGGCCAGAAAAAAATCATCGTCCTGATCCTATCGTTGAAATGGGATTATTACTTGATAAACAAGGATTCCCTATTTCTTATAATTTGTTTCCTGGAAACACTTCAGAAAAAGAAACTTTAATTCCCGAAATCAAAAAAATCAAAAGAAGGCATAGCATTGATAAAATCATTGTGGTTGCAGACCGTGGATTAAATTGTTCTGATAACATGATTAAAATGGCTGGTTTAGACTTAGACAAAGAAAATAGAGATGGTTATGTTTATGGTCAATCTGTTCGAGGTGCAGATCAAGAATTTAAAGAATGGATTTTAAAAAATAATTATATTGAAGATAAAATTACGGATGAAGATGGCAATGAAATTATTTTTAAACACAAATCAAGAATTTACCCTAAAAAAATGTACATTACTAGAGAAGATAAAGGTTTAACCAAAAGTGGTAACAAAAAGAAGCAATCCATTACCGTTGATCAAAAACAAATGGTATATTATTCTCAAAAATATGCAGATAAGCAAAAAAGAGATAGACAAATGATTATTGAAAAAGCAAAAGATTTAATAAAAAATCCTGGAGCTTATACAAAAGCTACTTCTTATGGAGCTGCTGGATATATCAATAATATAAAATTTGACAAAGAAACAGGAGTTATTTCTAATGGTTCTGAACTTTCTTTAAATGTTGACAAAATCAAGGAAGAAGAAAAGTTTGATGGATATTATTCAATAGTAACTAGCGAAGAACATTTAAGTGATTTAGAAATCAGAAATATTTATAGAGGGCTTACAAAAATTGAAGAAACATTTAAGATTACCAAATCAGAGTTCAAAGCCAGACCTATTAATGTAAGATTAGAAGATCATATTGATGCTCATTTTCTTATTTGTTTTATTTCATTGGTTATTATAAGGATTTTGCAAACAGAGACAAATAATAAATATTCTTTAAAAACCTTACTTGAAAAAATTAAAAAGTTTCAATGTACACACGAAACTGGTAATTTTTACAAATTCATTGGTTATAAATCAGAAATTCAATATTTAAACAAAAAAATAGGATTAAATTTGGATAAGAAATATGATACCAGAGAAAATATCAAAAAAATTATAAAATATTAAAAAAAGTGCATATTGTACAACACTTAAAAAATAGAGCTAGCCTAGGTACAACCTAGGCTAGCTCATTTTTACTGCAAAACTAAAGATTTGTGAATTATTTTTTCCAAAATTTGGTATTTTTAGTTTTAATTGACATCTATTTATCTATAATTTATAATAGATTAAGTAAAAAGAAACAGGTGATTATTTTGATAACAAGAAATGCACATCATATATATAATAAATATATAGATTTATTACTTAGGAATGAACTTAATGCTCCATCTCCTTTGTTGGAAGATTTATTTAATAGAAAAGATTATGAATATTTATTAAAACCAGTACTAAATATAATAAAAGAAAATCCACAAGCTAGTTTAACTACTTTAAGATTAAAATTATTTTTAAGAAGTGGTTTGAAAGAAATTATAGATAATTTTGTTAATTTAACTAAAATTACTCCAGGGGTAATACTTGATTTTGGAACATATAAAACTAGAGATACTGTTTTGTGCGGCAAAAGACAAGAATATGTTATGGAAAATGGTATTTTAGTTCCAAATGAATTAGATATTGAACAAGATACAATATTTGATTTAGCATCAACTTCTAAATTATTTACTTCTGTTGCAATACTTAAAGTTTATGAAACGGGATTAATTGATATATTTGATCCTATTAATAAATATGTTCCTGAATTTAAAAATTTAGAAGATGTAACTGTATATGAATTACTTAAGTTTAGTGCTAATATTGGAACGGATACTAGAATAGATAGTGCTAAAAATAAGGAAGAAGCAGAACAAATATTATTTGGGGCTCATAAAAGATATGAACATTTAAATAATGCTTATACAGATATTGGAGCAATGATTTTAAGATATGTTGTAGAAAGAGTTACAAATATGTCTTTTGTAGATTTTGTAAATGCTGAAATATTTAAAAAAGCTGATATGGTTGACACTTATTTAAATGTTCCTGAAGAAAAGTTATATAGGGTTGCTAATGAAAATTATTCAAGTATTGTTAATAGTGATGGAAGCATTACTACTAAATATGATAATGTACCTGGAACTGCTCATGATTCTAAAGCTTTATCTATGGGGCATGCTATGGGTATTGCTCCAGGTCATGCGGGATTCTTTTCAACAAAAGATGATATGGTTAAATTTGCTAATGCTTTAATTAAAGGGGATATTATTAGTAAAAATTTAGTTATGACTATGGGAGATACTGCAACTTTTTTTCAAGAAGAAAATGGTAAATATACATATAATTATGGTTCCTTAGTTTATGGTAAACAAAAAGATCCTAAATATTTGTCCGTTTATGCTCCTCTTTCTGGTAGAGCTTTTATGTCACCAGGATTTGCTGGTACAACATTAGTAATTGATCCTGTAAATGAATTATCTTTATTTATTGGGGCTAATAGATTACATAATAGAATTTATCAAATACATCCAAATTATAAAGATAAAATTATTGTTGATGAACATAATAAAAAGACATTTTTAATGCCAGATGGATCAGAAAAAGTAATTAGTTCTGATTATACAAAAGAAAAAGAAGTTATGGTTAGACTAGCTTTAGATTTAACATTACAATATCAATTACTAGAAAAAATTTATCCACAAGAAAAAGAAATGCATTTAGTTAGAGAACTTAACTAAATGCTTCTTTTTACTCTAATACTGTAGTTGGTGGGACCCACTAAAGTATCACCATCTATTGTAAATCTAGAACCATGGCATGGACAGTCCCAAGTTTGTTCAGTTTCATTAAATAATAATGTACACTTCATATGAGGACATTTATTATAAACAGTGTGTTTAACTCCAGATTTATCCACATATATGGCTTTATCTTTAATAAATATTGGATTATTATTATAGTATTCTTTATTTTTATTTAACTTGCTTCCTATTAAACTATACATACTACTAAATATATTATAACTATACTTTATTATACTTTTACTTCTTTTGGGATCAAATAAATTAATATATTTATTTTCTTTATTATTAATTATATCTTTAATTATTAAACTAGCTATAACGCTACCAGTCATACCCCAAGTATTATATCCTGTTGCTATAATTAAATTATCTTTAATAAAACCAATGTAAGGTATATAATCAGGGGTTATAATATCATGATTACTCCATGAGTAATCATGAATATTTTTATTAAAACATAAATTATGGGAATTAGTTACAGTTATTAAAGTATCTTTATTATATCTAATAGATAATAATTCATCATCAATATTTATAGCACTAAAGTTCTTATTTTTATCTTTTTTTATCGTTATATATGATTTTTCTAAATTGCCTTTGAAAGGCATTAAAAATGGAAGTAAAAAGTATGGATAAAACATAGCAAGTATTACTTTTTTTGCTTTAATTACATAATTATTATTAGTATAACAATAATATAAGTTATCAACATTTTTAATATTTAGTATATTAGTATGTTCATATATCTTATCCTTTAATTTATAGGCTAATTCATTTAGATATTTTAGGGGATGAAATACATAAGTATTATCAACACTAAAACTATAATTTACAAGCATTTTATTAGGTAAGATATTAGAAACTTGAGTAGATTCTCCGAAGATTTCTAATATCTTTTGTTCTTTTTTTATTTTTTCTATATTTTCTATTTTTGTTGTATAAAGATATGATTTTACTTTTTCTAAATCACAATCAATACCCTCTTTATTTATTCTATTAACTAAAGTTTTAATAGCTAATTTATTACATTCATAATAAGATACAGCTTTATCTATGTTATTTATTTTAGAATATATATTTTCTTGTAAAAAAGTTATTTTAGCACTACTTCTAGCAGTTATACCGTTACCTATAGTATTTTTTTCAACTAATATTACATCTTTACTTTTAAGTTCATATAAAGTATTAATACCAGTCATACCACCACCAATGATAAGGATATCACAATTGATATCCTTATCTAATGTTTTATATTTATGCATATTTATATCTTGCCATAATGTTTTCATATATTTATTATGTACATAAATTAGATAATTATAACTTTTTTCTACAGATGGTTTTGGCTGTTAAATGAGTTGATTTGATATTTACCCTTTAAATTTGAATTGTGCCATAATAGAAAAGTTCGTAGAAAAGTTCGTAGAAAAGTTCGTAGAAAAGTTCGTAGAAAAGTTCGTAGAAAAGTTCGTAGAAAATGTCGTAGAAATTGGTCGCTATCGGCGACCAATGAGTCTTTATTAAATAAAACATTTATTAATTTCTTCTGTTTATGTAATGATGAATAAACCCAGTGATTTTATTCACTGGGTTATTAAAACTATTTCTTATCAAAGTATTTACCAACATCACTTGGATTAGTTCCAGTAGAACCTCCAACTATTTGAGATAGTTCTTGCATACTTAAACTAGTTCCTTCTGATATAGTTTCTAAAGGTATTCCTAGTTTATGCAATCTTTTTGCAGTTTTAATATTAGCATTCTTTTCGCCACTTTTTTCGCCATTAACAAAACCTTGTTTTTCTCCATTGGCAAAGCCATCATCATATTTTTCATCTAATTCACCTTTATGTAACATTTCTCTATCTTTTTCGGGTGTTACTCCCCAGTAAAACTCAATATTATCATTTATTCTCATAACTATTTCTTTAAACCTCCTTACATATTCATCTTCTGGATAAAAACTATTTAATGCATCTTTTTCTAATTTTAGCATTAATAAATATCTATATTTATCCATTTCTTCTTCATCATTATAACATAGATTTTCTAAACTATCTAGGCTTACATTACAAACTTTAACATTATCTAATATACAATCAAAATTCTCATTTCTATATTCAAAAATTTCAATAGGTTCTTTTGTTACTTGACAATTAGCATTCAAATTAACCAATATATAATTATTTTTAACATCATATTTTTCATTAGTCAATTCTTTCTGAGAATCATAACTCATTAAATACATATAATTGCGATATAACTTAGTTTTATTAAAGTCGCCATTATTCATTTCTACCACCATATAACCATAATTAGTTTCTACTAAAACATCAAGATTCTTTTCTTTTTCTTCTTTAGTACGCTGCGGTAGTGTTGGCACAATATATCTTTTTACTATTATTTTTCTATCAAATATAGTACTAAGAATCAGGCCTAAAACAATTTTACCATAATCATCATCAATACATACATTTTTAAATATAACATTATATACAGCTGGGAAAAATTCTTTAGTTTCCAAAATTTCACCTCCTTGGCTGTATATAATAGCACACTCTTTTTAAAAAATTTGTCGAATAATGTCGAAGATATTAAATTTTTGCAAAAATTTAATATCTTCAATTAATTTTAGTCATTATTTTTACTAATTTCTTGCTTTTTTATAATATTTTCTACTTCATCAACACTAAAGACCTACTGCTACTGCTATAGTTTCAATAGTACTATTTACTGATAACAAGTTTCTAATAACATTCATTTTTTCTTCATTAGAACCTTTTTTTAAACCTTTAGAAAAATTAATGTTTCTTTCAGTATTAAGTGATTTAGCTTTGTCTTCATCAGGATCAATCCAAAAGTCTTCATAGTTTAATGTACTCATTGCAAAAAAAATCATTTACGACATCATCATCTGGATAATATTTTTCTAACTCTTCTGTATCCAAATCAAACATAAATACATATCTATAATCATATTCATTTTTGATTCCATTAGAACATTCTCTTTTCAAGTTATCCACATTAATTTCCATTATAGTTATGTTTGAAACAAATTTTTCTAATTCATTTGTTTGTAAATAATAATTTATTATACCAGCATCTGTTTTTGTATCATAAATATGTCCATAATTTAAATTAATTTGAATGTAATTTTTTTCAAATTTATCTATATAACTACAGAATGAAGAAAAAAACATATAATTTCTTAATCTTTTAGCAGCAGTATAATCATTTGAATTAACTTCAATATTAATATAAGAGTTCTTGGTTTCAACTATTATATGTTTATTATTTTTTATGCTACTAATATACTCTAATATTTCCACTGGTTCTCCTAAAATCTGAGTAAGCAATGCCTCTAATATTCTTTTCCCATAAATAGGATATTCAACTATACCTTTAAACATTTGTTTATCTATCATCTTCACAGTTACTCCCTCATTTATCCATTTTTTGTTCTTTAATTATAGTCTTTACTTCATCAACACTTAAACCCACTGCTTCAGCAATAGTTTCTATTGGTAAGTTTTTTTCAAGAGCATTTTTGATGATATTACATTTTCTACCTTCTTCTTTGCCTTCTTGTCTAGCAATCATTATTTTTTCATCTTCTTCAGATATATCTCTAATGATTGCTCCTTCAGTAAAATATGCTTTCTTTAATATCTTTTTAAATTCTTTTATTACATCTTCTGAAGAATATTCTTTTTCTAATTTATCTAAATAGAAAAATAAAGTATCTATAAATTTATTAAATGTATATGAATTCATATATTTTCCTCTTCTTCTCTTAGTTCTCTAATAAAATCTTCATCATTATTTAATCTTATTATTTCTTGCTTATATTTTTTTATTACATCATCATTAGGATAAAGATTCTCTAGTTCTTCTAGTTCATCTAAATCCATATCAAGCATTAAAATATACTTATACTTATCAAACATTTCTTTATTAGCTATTTTCATAACGATTACCTCCTTGTAAACATTATAGCATGAGGTTTCGTTTATGTAAATAGCAAAATTAAATAAACCCGATGATTTTATTCACCGGGTTTATCAAGATTGTGTTCTTCAATTATGTTTTTTACCTCATCGATACTTAAATCTACTGCTATAGCAATGGTTTCAATAGGACTATTTACTGATAACAAATTTTTAATGACATCAATCTTTTCTTCTTTTTTACCTTCGGCAATTCCCTCAGCCTTACCTTCGACATAGCCTTCTTCTTTGCCTTCTTGCTTGCTAAGCTTCAATTCTGTGTTATGAATCATTTCTTTTTCTTCTTCTTCGCTTATTTCTCTAATAAATTTAGCATTACTATTTAATCTCACAATTTCACCTCTGAACATTTTTATTATTTCATCATCTGGAAAGAAATTTGCAAGCTCTTCTGGAGTTTTATCCATCATTAATAAATATCTAAGTTTTTCTCTTTCCTTAGCATCAGTATAACATATTTTTTCAACATTTTCTATAAATACATTCCAAATACTAAAGTTTTTGGTATATATTCCATCTTCATGTGTTAAATATGATTTTAAAACCATTTTATCTGTTACTCTGGAATTATAAATGAAATTTATTTGCAAAAACTCTGTTTCTACATCGATTTCTTCACCTTTAGATACATTTTTGCTAAACAATTTACAAAGATAAGCTAAATTTCTAATTTTAGTAACTTCCGACAAACCTTGAGCATTAACTTCAACATTAATAATTCTATTACCTACTCTTACCAAAACATCTAAAACCTTTTTTCTTTCATCTTCAGTGTCTTGTGGTAGTTCTACCGGAATAAATTCTAAAATTTCTACAGGTTCATCAAACACATTACCAAGTATAGCTTCTAAAATGACTTTACCATTATTACCATTAGCAATGGTTTTAAATACCCGGTCATTTTTAGCGGTATATACTTTGGTTTTTTCTGCCGTAATCAAAATATCACCTCCTTGGCTCTATATAATAGCACACTCATTTTGAGTATTTTGTCGAATCCTGTCGAAGATATTAAAAAAATTGCAAAATTGCAATTTTTTAATATTATTCTTTATTTTCGTAAGAAAGTAAGTTTCTAATATCTTCTTCAGTAAGTTCTGATAAGACATTTTTATCTCTAAGCTCTCCATCAATTAAAGTATCACTTAATTTTCTTTTCTTATATTGTAAATCTAATATTTTTTCTTCAATAGTACCTTTATTAATTAAATGAATTACTTCAACATTTTTAGTTTGACCTATTCTATGAGCTCTATCTGTTGCTTGATTTTCCACTTGGGGATTCCACCATAAATCTAGATGTATTACAACATCTGCACTAGTTAGATTAAGTCCTGTACCTCCAGCTTTAAGAGTAATTAAAAACACTTTGGTATCATCTAGAGCATTAAAATCATCAACCATTTTAATGCGGTCTTTAGATGATACTCCACCATCAATACGATAATACTTTATTTTTTCATCATTTAACAAAAGGCCAACTTTATCAATAGCTTTTTTAAATGATGAAAATATTAATATCTTATGATCATTTGAAGTATACTCATTAATGATATTAAGTAGCATTTCCATTTTATGAGACATATTAGTAATGCCATCAAAAACAAGTGATGGATCAATACATATTTGTCTTAATTTTGTTAAGAGTTGCAAAATTAGAAATCTAGCTTTAGACATACCTTCAGTCTCAATAATTTCATCCATTTCTTTTTGTACTCTTTCAAGTTCTGCTACATATATTTTCTTTTCATCATCAGACATATCAATATAAATATCATTAATTAACTTATCCGGAAGTTCTTTTATTACATCCTTTTTTCTTCTCCGAAGAATAAAAGGATTAATAATAGTACTTAAACCTTTTAATAATTTATTTGATTCTTCATCAAAATCTTTGATTTTATATTTAGCTTGAAATTTAGCTAAATTAGCGAGATACCCTGGCATAATAAAATCAAAGATACTCCATAATTCTAAAATAGAATTTTCTAGCGGTGTTCCAGTTAGGGCAAATTTAACATCGCCATTCATACTTTTAACGACTTTAGTTATACCTGCCATATTATTTTTAATATTTTGAGCTTCATCAATAATAATTGCATGAAAATGCATATCTTTATAAATATCTTCATCTTCTCTTAGTAACCCATAAGTAGTAACAATAACATTTGCATTATTATTTTCAAGTATCTTTATTCTTTTATCTTTATTACCTAAACATATTGTTCTTTTAACCTCAGGAGCAAATTCCTCTAATTCATGGTCCCAGTTATAAGCAAGGCTAGTTGGAACTACTATTAAGAATTTATAATTAATATTTTCATTTAACATTTCTTTAATATAATAAATTACTTGAATAGTTTTACCTAAACCCATTTCATCAGCAAGTATTCCTCCAAAACCGGTCTTATCAATAGTTTTAAGCCATTTAACTCCAGTTATTTGATAGTCTCTAAGTACAGATAAATCAGTTAAAGATAGGTCACTATCTTTAAACTGATAAAATCTATCTATGAGATTATCAAATAAATTATCTGTATGAATTATATTATATTTAGTATTTTTTAAACTATCTAAATATATAGCTCGGTATTTTTCAATAGTTCCTTTACCATTTATAATATCTTCATCACTTAAATCTAGGTCATCAATCAAATTTTCTAATTCATTTAGTGATTCATCTTCCAAGTTTAAGATATCCCCATTTTTAAGGCGATAATATTTATTCTTATTTTTAATACTTTTAAATATATTTACTAGTTCATCACTAGAAATATCTCCTAGATCAAAATTAAAGCTCATAATATTATCTACACCAATACTAAACATTGATGAAACATTAGTCTTCTTCTTTATACTTACACTTTTAAATTTTTCTGTAGTGTATACTACATATTTTTCCGCGAGCTCTTCTAGGCCACTTTCAATAAACTCAACTTGTTTATCTAAATCACTTAATATAATTTTGTTATCAAGAGTAACAAAATTATATTTAATTAGATCATTTATAACATTAGTTTCAAATTCTATATCTCTTAAAACTCCACTATTTTTATCAAAATAATCAACAGTATTATTATCATAAATAAATTTAATGCTACACTCTATATAATACTCTCTAATATCAAAGTATAATTCTACTTTGATATTAGAGGTAATTATTAAATCATCTACTGTTGCATCAACTTCCATTTTGCTTTTTAAAACATTCATTAATCCTTTAGTAAAGTCTTCTATTTTTTCTTTAGTTATTTCTATACTATCTATTTCATAATCCATTAAATCTTCCATTAACTCTTGTTCATCTTTTTTTAAGTGATACATTTTACCTTTATAGATGATATATTCAAAATCATCTAATACGCGGATTACATCACTTAAATCAAATTTTAAATTATATATATCACTATTCTTACTTAAATTAGTATTAATGGGAAATTCTTCACTTATCCCATCCATTTGATAATTATTAATAACAAAAGAACAATCTTTAATATTTTTAAAAAACTTTTTTAATTCACTAGTTGTGTAGTATCTTCCATTAACTCCTTTAGTAAGTTCAATTAGGGCATCAATTATTTTTTTATCATGTTCATTAAAATAGTATTTTTTAGGATCATATACAAAAAACTTACCAAAATTAACTTCCCCCTCATTATCTTCATAAGCTCTTTTAAAAGCTCCAATTTTACTATTTAAATTATATAATTTATCTAAACCTATAGTTACTTTTGGATCATAAAATCCACCATAATAATATCTATTATTATATGTAATATTTAAATTAACAGTTAATTCTTTTTTGATACTAATGCTCTCTTTACTCACAAACTTATCAAGTATTCTATTACTAATAGTTTCATTATCTTCTTTCATATTAAATAATTCTTCATAATTATAAAGTATTACTGCTCCAATATGTTTACATGTTTCAAAATTTTGAAACTGTACACATTCACAATCTAAATCCATTATTTTATAATCATTAGATATTTTTAAGAATACTTCATAATATTCATCATAATAACTTTGTGATTCAACAGAAAAAGTATAATTAGTACAATCTTGATAACTAACTTTTTCTTCTAAAGTTACATTATCTTTAGGTATTCTAGTTGCTTTTATAAGGTCATTACCACTTACAAAAGAACCAATATTACTTGTGTGAAGTAAGTCACCAATAGTTATACTTTTTCTCATAAAAAAATCACCAAACTTATAGTAACATAAGTTTGGTGATAGTGTAAAGTATAAACTTTATTTTTTCATATTTTTACCAAAATTTATGTGGATAACTTGCGGCCTCCGGGCGGAGATGTCCGCCGGCGGAGGTTATAAGTTCATCACATACCTATTATGTATGGGTCACTCACAGATCCATTACCGTCGATTACATAGACAGAAGAGTCTAGATACAAGACAGGGCGGGCCGAATAGCCAATGCTCGTAGAAGCTGAGTTCAAGCTGCCGCGGTAGTACACATAGAACACACTGCCACTGCTCGACGAATACGGAGTAATTGTCCATTCGTATCCTTGGCCATATAACCAACTTTGTCCGGCGCAGGTT
>UREA01000024.1 GCA_900546715.1 uncultured Mycoplasmatota bacterium
CAATAGTGAAATTTTTGAAATTTTACCAATTTTTAAAATTAAAGCCATTTTTGGCATTTTTTTTGAAAAAATTGCCATTTTTTTTAAAAAAACGGCCTCAAAATTTAAAATTGGTGATTTGCATTTATTTTGATTTATTGCTACAGTTATAGCGAAAGGAGGGATATTTTTGAATCAAGTAGTTTTGGTAGGTCGTCTTACAGACAAACCAGTCGTTATTGAATCAGAAAACGGCAAGAAATATACTACAATTGTTCTAGCAGTTCAAAGAGCATTTAAAAATTCTGAAGGCAAATTTGAAACAGATTTTTTTAGATGTGTCCTATGGAACGGTATAGCAGCAAATACTAGTGAGTATTGTCAAGCTGGTGATGTTATTGGCATCAAAGGTCGTTTGCAAACAAGAAGTTATGAAACGCCAGAAAAAGAAATTAAATATATCACCGAAGTAATCGCTGAAAGAGTCACATTTTTAGCCAAAAGTAACAAAGATAATCAAGAAAATGCAAAATAGGTTTACATAAGGTAGAAAAGTTGCAATAATGCTAATTACTTATGTATACTAATGGCATAGGTGATTAATTATGCTAAAAGGTGACAGACTTAAAAATGCGAGATTAGAGAAGGGGCTAACCCAAGAAGAATTAGGTTCTTTAGTTGGAGTAGGTAAGTCAGCGATTTGTTGTTATGAAAAAGAAACAAGAAATCCAAGCTTAGAAACCATTATTGAATTCATGCAAATTTTAGGAGTGAGTTCCGATTATTTATTAGGTACCGACAATTTAATTAAAGTTGTCGATAATGATAAAATGCCAGAATACAGGACTATGACTAAAGAAGAAGTAATGTTTATTGATGAGCTTAGAAAAGATAAGTTAGTCTATGAAATATTATTTGAAGATCCTAAAAGAGGCTCTGATTTAGTCAAAAAAAGAATTGGTTAGAACTAATTGTAAATTTACAATTAGTTTTTTAATATTTAAAAATTTTAACTCATATATTTTAATGGGTGAAGTAATTTGAAAATTTTTAGAAACATTGGTCTCTTGGCAATAGTGGCTTTTAGTTTTTTTTATACGGAAAAAATAGCTAATTATGTTTTAGAAAATAATGAGTTATATAAAACAATTGATGATGTCAAAGAAGATTATACAGTATCAAGTATTGATGCCGAAATTTATGGAGATTATATTATACCAGGTTTAAATGGTTTAGAAGTAAATGTTAAGGATAGTTATTTTAATATGAAGAGCTTAGATGTTTTTAATGAATATTATTTGCTTTATGATGTTGTTTATCCTAGTATTTCTATTAACGATAATAAAGATAAAATTATTACCGGAGGAAATAGTAAAAAACAAAGTGTTTCTTTTATATTAGAATATGATGAAAATATAATAAACTATTTTACTCAAAATAATATAGATGCCAGCGTTTTAGTAGATATAAATACATTTGATAGTAATTGCAGTTTAGAACAATTAAATAACGACATCGAAAATTTTAAAGATTTAGATACTTTAATAAATAAATATCAAAATAATGCTAATATTTGTTATGTTAATGATAATAATTTAAATATATGTAAAGAAAATAATAAATATTTAGTACAAACTGAAAATATTATCAATAATAATACCATATTAAACATTAAAAATAATATAGCTAGTGGTAATATTTATTATATAAATAAAAATACAGATGTAAAGAGTATTGGATTAATAATCAATAGTGTTTTATATAAAGATTTAGATATAGTACGAATAAGTGAACTAATTAGTGAAGAAAATATTGAAAATAATTAGAATATTTGGTATAATTTAATTACTGAAAGAACTTATATTGACAAATTATTTATTAACTTTTTTTGCTTATAAAAGATAATTTAGTATGGGTTTTAGAAATGGATGTGATAATATTGAGTAAAATAAAAATATTTGGTCTTGGAGGACTTTCAGAAAGTGGTAAAAACTCTTATGTTGTTGAAGTAGATAATGATATATTTGTTTTTGATGCTGGTATTAAATTTGCTAGTGGTAATTTGCTTGGCATTGATTATATTGTCCCAGATTTTAGTTATTTAGTAAAAAATAGAAAAAGGATTAAAGGATTATTCATAACTCATGGACACAAAGAAAATATGGGAGCAGTAAAAGATTTAATAGAGGATATACCAGAACTTAAAATTTATGCTACAAACTATACAAAATTTGAACTTATAGAGGATGGGGTTAATGAAGAGAATATAGTTTTAATTAAACCACATAAAAAAATAAATTTTGGAAATATTTCTATTTTTCCGATTGCTGTATCTCACAGTGCTCCAGATGCAGTAATGTTTGTTATTAACACAAAAGATGGAGCAATTGCTTATACTGGTGATTTTATTATCGATCCAAGTATGAGTGGGGCATATGATATGGATTTAGGTAAAATTGCTTATGTTGGTAAACAAGGAGTACTATGTCTTTTATCTGAGTCATCTTTTGCTGAAAAGAGTGGTCACACATCTCCTAAACATCGTTTAATAGATTTTTATAGTAGTGTAATTAATCATCATGATAAAAGAATTTTATTCTCTGTTTTGCCGGATCATCTTTATACTATTGCAGAAATTTTTGAAGCGGCTTCTAATAGCCATAGAAAAATAGTAATAATGGGTAAGAGATTACAAAATGTTGTTAATTTTAGTAAAAAAGAAGGATATTTAGATTTTAATTCTGAAATTCTTGGAGATTTATCTAATATAAATGATGACAATGCAATTTTGTTAATAATGGATGATAAAACAACACCATATGCTAATATTAGTAAAATTTTAAATGGCTATGATAAATATGTAACTTTAAAAAATACTGATACCATTGTTTTTGCGGAACCAAGATATGATAGTACTGAAAAAATATTAGTAAGATTACAAAATGAATTATCTATGTTTGGTTGTGATATTGAAACAATTCCTAAAGATAAAGAGATACTTCATCATGCTTCCCGCGAAGATTTAATGATTATGATAAAACTAATTAATCCTAAATACTATATGCCTGTTAAAGGTGAATATCGTTATATGGTAAATAATGCTGATATTGCAAGTACCTTAAAAATACCTGAAAGTAATATTTTACTTAAACAAAATGGAGATGTTGTAACCTTTGAAGATGGCAAATTAATTGATAATTTTGCTCGTGTAAAGGTTGATGATGTTTTAATTGATGGTTCAAGCAATGATGATGTTGGAGATTTAGTAATTAAAGATAGAGAAATGTTATCTGAAAATGGTATAGTTTTAATTAGTGCCACAATTGATAAAAGAGATAAAGTATTAATTGTTGGTCCTGAGGTTACCACAAGAGGATTCATCTATGTTAAAGATTCACAAGATATGATTAAAGAAATAAAACATATTTGTGAAGAAATCATTAATAGTAATATAACTCCAAAATATGTTGATTTTAATCAAATAAAAGTTGAAATTAGAGAAAAATTAGGAGACTACCTATATCAAGAAACAGAATGTAAACCAATGATTATAGCAGTAATTCAAGAAGTATAAGAATCTAAAAATAGATTCTTTTTTTGCATGAAAAAACAAGCGTTTAAGCTTGTTAATTTTTAAATGGCGCCCAATGTAGGACTCGAACCTACGACCTAACGGTTAACAGCCGTGCGCTCTACCGACTGAGCTAATTGGGCATTACTCCATTAGTATATACAAAATTGGGGTAATTGTCAATTAGTTTTAAGAAGTTTTTTGTATTTTATGGACTTTATTAGCTTAATTTGGTAAAATGAATATAGGTTTAGGGATAGGTATGGAAAAAAATTTAGAAAAAGATGTAAAAAACATTTATAATTTATTTTGGATTTTTATCTTTGGTTCTGTTGCTGGTTGGTTTATCGAAGGCTTGTGGACTTTTTTTAAAAAGGGAGTTTTAATAAATCATTCTGCAGTAGCAATAGGGCCGTTTAATATGGCATATGGTCTAGGTGCTATAGTTTTAACTTTGCTATTATATAAAAGAACCAAAGATAAAGTATTGAAATTATTTATACTAGGCTTTCTTGGTGGAACAATTTTAGAATATATTATGAGTTTAGGAATGGAATTTGTTTTAGGTTTTTCGGCTTGGAATTATTCCTCTAAATTCTGGAATCTAAATGGTCGTGTTAGTTTGCTTTATTCTATTTGTTGGGGTATTTTAGCAATCATTTGGGTTAAACTGCTTCCTTATATAATAAAGTTTATTAAAAAGATGGATTTTAATATAGGTAAGAAAATGGCATATGTTTTAACAGTTTTCCTTATTTGTGATATGATTTTTACTTATGTTGCCTTAGATCGTTCTAGAGAAGAGGATAAAGGCATACCACCCGCAAATAAATTTGAAGAATTATTAGATGAAACATTTAATAAAGAGTTTTTGCAGAATATGTTTAATAATAATTGGAGTAAGTGATATGAAAATAGTTGTGTTTACTTGTAGCACCGGCGGAGGACATAACGCTTGTGCAAAATATATTAAAGAAGAATTTAATTTAAATGGGATTGAATGTGATGTTAAGGATTATTTTGAACTTATAGGTCCGAAAGCATCTAGTATGGCTGAAAAAATATATTTAGATTCTACTAAGGGTAAGGGAAGTATCTTCGGTGGAGTCTATAAACTTGGAGAACTTTATAGTAAGACAAATATTCCTAGTCCTGTATATGGTCTTAATATGCTTGTTAAAGATAAATTAAAGAATTTTTTGAAAGAAAATGGTTATACTCTAGCTATGGGAACCCATTTATTTCCATGTCTTGCTTTAACTAAATTAAAAAAAGAAGAACCAATTCATTTTATCAATGTTGCAACAGATTATGCCTGCATTCCTTTTTGGGAGGAAACAAATCCTGATGCTTTTGTAATTCCAAGTGTCTTATTACGAGAAGAATTTGTTAAAAAAGGTATCCCTGGTGAAGTAATTTTACCATTTGGTATACCTGTTGCTACAACTTTTATTAATGCACGTGTTGCTGAAGATTTACCAAAAGATAAAGATATTGTTTTAATTGCCTCAGGTAGTATGGGTTTTGGTGATTTAAGAAGTGTAGTTTTAAATTTACTTTCCCAAATTCCTAATGTTTATTTTGTCGTAGTCTGCGGCAATAACAAAAAGTTAGAAGAAGATTTAAAAAGTATTAATAATCCTAATTTAATAGTCCGCGGATTTATTAATAATATGAATGAATATATAAAGTCTAGTAAAATAGTAATAACTAAACCTGGAGGGCTAACAACTACGGAAGTTGCAGTTATGAATAAGCCTTTAATTCATATTAATCCGATACCGGGGGTAGAAGATTATAATGCTAGTTTTTTTGCAAATAATAATATGAGTCTTCGGGTTAACAATATTAGTGATTTAGCTAATGCTGTAGGAAGATTACTATTAGATGTTAATTTAAGGAATGAAATGATTCAAAATCAAAGTAAATATATAAATAAAAACAGCGCTACTGATTTAGTTAGATATGTAATGGAAAATTATGGGAGTGAACAATTATGAATGAAGAAAAAATAAGTATGTTAGAGCGTTATGGCGAAGATTTAACTAAAAAAGAATATATTACGGATCCAGCCATAGCCAGAGATGAAGAAATAAAACAAGTAATTTTAACTCTTTTAACACCAGAAAAAAGTGCTTTACTTGTTGGTAAGCCAGGGATTGGTAAAACTGCTATAGTTGAAGGTCTTGCTTATCGCATTCAAAAAAATGATGTACCAGATGCCTTAAAAGGTTGGTCATTAATTAAGGTAAATATCACTAGTTTAATTGGTTCAACCAATAGTGAAGGACAAATAGAAAATAGAATTGATTTATTAGTTAGAGAATTAAGTGAAAGACTAAATACTATTATTTTTATTGATGAAACTCATCTTTTAGTTAATAAATCTGGTGGTCTAGATTTTGCTAATATGTTAAAAGCGGGTCTAGATAGAGGAACAATCAAAATGATTGGGGCAACAACTACAGAAGAATATGAACAATATATTTTAAGAGATAGAGCTTTCTTGAGAAGATTTCAAAAAATTGATGTTTTAGAAGCTGACAAACCAACAGTTGTTAAAATACTTATGGGAACTATTCCAAAACTAGAAAAACAAATTGGAGTTAAACTTAATTATCAACCATTTGTTGTTGAAAAAATTATGGCTTTTATTGTGGAAATGACTGATGAATACAAAAGAGTTTATGAAGTTGCTAGTAGATACCCTGATATTTGTTTAACTATTGTTGCTAATGCTTTTACCTATGCTTTGTATGATAATGAACATGTTGTTACTATGAAGCATTTTTATAAAGCAATTTGTAATGCTAAAAATATTTATGAAGATGCCAAGAAAAAAGAAATTGAAAGATTTAAAACAACTTTTGCAGATATGCTTGTCTCTGAAGGTGTTGATTTATCAGACACTGATTAAAGTTCACTAAATTCATTAAAAGAATTAGTGAATTTTTTTTCTTCATTAATAATTAAATGAGTTGTTGTAAGTAACATACTAGCAATGGATGATGCATTAATTAATGCATCAACTAAAACCTTTTTACTATCAATAACATTAGTGTTATTTTTTTCTTCAAAAGTATTATTTTTAACATTATAAACAACATTAAAATCATTATCTTTAATATATTTATATATTTCAGTATAATTAATAGCATTATTTTCAAGTATTTGTTTAAATGGAGAGGCTAGGGCTTCTTTTATTATTTTATCAGCACTAGTTGTAATGTTTAATTCATCACTTATCTTTAAATAAGGAATACCCCCACCCATAAGAATACCATCACTTGCCGAGTATATTGCACTCAAGGCATCATCAAAACGCATTTTCCGCTCTCTTCGCTCTAATGTAGTATTTCCTCCGACATAGATAATGCCATAATTATTTTCTAATTTACTTAATCTATTTTTTAATAAATCTAGTTCATATTCTTTAGTTTCATTCTTTATTTCTTCTTTTAGCTCATTTATTTTTCTATTTAAGATATTAGAATTATTTCCAATAAAAGTTATATTGTTTTTATCTAGTATTACTTTTTTTATTGTTCCATAATTATTATTAACTCCCATTAAAGCTTGTAGGTCATCATTTATAGCAAATTTATTTATGCCTGCTTCATAATTGTTGATTAAAACTATTTTAGGTATATCACTATCATTTATAGAGAGTATTTCATTAATAACTTGGTCACTAAAAGAATCAGCCATAATTATAAGGCTAGTATTTTTATTTAAACAATCATTTATATATATTGCTAATTCTTCTAAATCATTAATACATTTTTCAAATATTAAAAGATTAGGATTATTAATAGTAATACTTTCTTTGTTTTTTAAAAAGTAGGGTGAAGCTAGATTAGAATCGATAAAATATCCAAGTAACTTTTCAGTATGATCTTCTAAAGTATCACTTTCCATAATTTTAATATTTTTAGATTTTTTAAGTTTTAAATAAAACTCTGTAATTAGTTTACCAATTTTTGTATCATTAGCAGAAATACTAGCTAAATTCATTAAATCTTTATCACTAGCATTAACTGATTCTTTATCAAGTAGATCTATTACTTGTTTAACACTTTCATCAATTTCTTGTTTAAGTTTTAGTGGATTATAACCATTTTTAATTTCTTTTAGACCATTTAAAAATATACTTTCCAGTAAAACTATCGTAGTAGTTGTTCCATCACCAGCATCTTCGTTGGTTTTTAAGGCCGCTTCTTTGATGAGGGTAAGTATTGTATTAGATACTCCATCACTTGATGAGATAGCATCTGCAATAGTTACCCCATCATTAGTAATAAATGGTGGCATATTCATAGTGCTCACAATAACATTACTTCCTCTAGGTCCTATAGTAGTTTTAACAGTATCACTTATTAATTTAACACTTTCTTCTAAATAATTATATAATTCTGCACCTTTAATTACACTCTTCATAATTCGCTCTCCATTTCTATCATATTTTGCCAATATTTCTTCGGTATAAAAGACATTTGACATCTTTTATTTTTCCTTGATTTTATACCAATTGTTTTAAAAAATACAATCCATAAATCTTCCCAAACATTATCAGTATTATCCAAATTTAATTTTATATCACATCTATCTATTATAAAAAACTTATCTTTATTATAAATGCTTACTATATTTCTTCCTTCATCTTCAATAATCCAGTATTCGTTTTTAAGTCTCTTTGCAAAATGCATAGATAATAACTCCAATATGTCATTGTCGGGTTTAATTTTCGCATACAAATATTCATTGTTAATTAACTTAAATCTGGTAAAACCTTTAAGTAAATGAGCTTCTCTAGATACTTTATGAGAAATAGCTAAAGCCATATTTACACATTTTAAATTGCGATGTTTAAGTAAATCACTTTTATAAACATAATAATTAAGTAAAAAGAAATAAATTACTAATTCTTTGTTTTTATTATTACTCAAATAAACATAATAAATAATTTTAAATATATTTTTATCAGGAATATTTAATTTATTAAATTCATTTATTTCTGGTTTAAATGGGTATTCAGTTAATGATTCTTTAAAATTATCTTCTTTTACTATATTTATTGGTTTAATATTGTTTGTAAATAAATACTTTATAGTTATAAGTAAATTATTAAAGCTACCATCATATAAAATAATATAATTCATCAGTCAAATAAACTAAGTTGCCTTTCTTTAATATCATCATTTAATAAATTAATAGTAATAAATTCTTTATTAAGGTAGCTTAAATTATTAAAATATTTATTATTACAAGTTATAAAGTATTTAGCTCTTTTTAGACTAACACCCATATTTTTTAAATCTTTAAATTCAATTTTAAATACTTTTCTGGCACTCACTATTTTTTTAGCAGATGTAATACCTATACCAGGTATTCTAATAAGTTCATTAAATGATACTTTATTTATTTCTTTAGGAAATTCCTCTAAATGTCTTAAGGCCCAATCAGTTTTGGGGTCTACTAAATAGTTAAAATTATTGTTATTATCGAAAAGTTCATCAACTCTAAATTTATAAAATCTAAGTAGCCAGTCTGCTTGGTAAAGACGGTTTTCCCGTTTTAATGGTGGAATACTAATGCTAGGAAGCATTTTGTCTTGATTTACCGGAATATAGGCCGAATAAAAGACTCTTTTTAAGTGAAAATACTTATACATATTAGCGCTTTTCTCTAAAATGTCCTTATCACTATCTTTTGTTGCCCCAATAATCATTTGGGTACTACTACCAGCGGGAGCAAAAGTTTTACTAATGTTATTTCTAATAGTAATCATGCTATCATTTATATCTTTAGTTTTTTTATCTGGTGCTAGAATTTTTAGACTGGTATCTGTAGGAAGTTCAATATTTGTACTAAGTCTATCAACTAAACTACCTAATTTTTTAATTAGATATGGACTTGCTCCCGGAATAGCTTTAGCATGAATATAACCATTAAATTTGTATTTATATCTAAGTAAATAAATTGTCTCAATTAAACGCTCCATTGTATAATCAGGAGATTTAATTATTGCGGAAGATAAAAATAAACCTTCAATATAATTTCTTTTATAAAAGTTAATTGTAATTTCACATATTTCTTCGGGAGTCAATATAGCTCTTGGAACATTATTACTACGACGATTGATACAATATTTACAATCATAAATACAAGCATTAGTCATAAGAATTTTTAAAAGAGATATACATCTGCCATCGCTTGCAAAAGCGTGACATATCCCATTTACGGCAGCATTACCAATACCTCCGGTATTTTTTCTAGTACTACCACTAGATGAACAAGATGCATCGTATTTGGCGCTATCTGCTAGTATTTTTAATTTTTCTTCCAATGTCATAAATAACCACCAATAATATTATATCACAAAGCACGAATAAATGTTTGCTAAATTTTTCCAAAAAAAATAGCTTTACGCTATTTTAATCATCATATCTTGTTATGTATTCAAGGTCATCTTCTGCTCTATCTAGGGTATTATCAATATCTTCTAGTCTTCTATCAAAAGTCCTAAAGTCACTATAAGATAGGGTATTGTTACGATACATTCTTTCAAGTTCATTTTCGTATCTATCAACAGTATTTTCTAATTCTTCTAGTTGGGCTTTCCATTCCCAATATAAATCAATAGCATCACTTCTACTTGCAGGAGTACTTAAATTACTAATACTTTCTGCAAGAGTGTTGGCATCACTTTCATAACCGCTGATAGTTTCTTCAATTGAAGATGTATCAACAGTAGTTTCACCTTCGCCATCATTAATTACAGTATCAGTATTACCACTAGTACCAGTATTTGTTCCACTATTAACACCGTTTTGTTCAAGTAATGCATCAATCTTATCTTCGAGATTATCCATCCTATCTTCTAGTCTGTCAACATCTCGGTCTTCACAACCAGTAAGCATTAAAGCTACACCTAAAATACCTAACAATTTAACAATTTTCACTTTATCACCTAAAACTATTCTAACATATAATATTAGTTTTGCCTAGGGTATATTATTTTAAAATTAATAAATAATATTAATGGTGGTTTTATGCGTAAAACAAGTATTTCTTTTGGGCTTGTAAATATTCCCATAAGTATGAATCCAATTTATCAAAATAATGATGTATCTTTTAATCAATTACATAAAAAGTGTCTATCCCGAATTAAATATGTTAAATTTTGTCCACATTGTAAAAAAGAAGTAAGACAAGATGAAATTATTAAAGGCTATAAAATAAATGATGATACTTATATTACTTTGACTAACACTGAACTTAAAAACTTGCGAGTTACTGATGAAGAAGCAATTGAAATAGTAGGTTTTGTAAGTACTCCGGAGATAGATCCGATATTTTATGAAAGAACTTATGTTTTAAGTACTCCCAAAAAGAGTAAGGCTTTTAGTTTATTTAAAGATGCTTTAGAGAAAAGTAAAAAGGTCGCAATTGCCAAAACTGTAATTTCCACCAAATTTTATTATGTCGCAATTAGAATTAAAAATGGTAATATGTTGATGAGTACACTGTATTTCGCTGAAGAGTTAAATATACCAGATGTTACAAGTGATGCAAAATATACGAAAAAAGAACTAGATTTAGCTCTTACTTTAATAGATTCTTTAAATATGAAATTTAATCCAGAGAAATTTGTTGATGAATATCAAGAAAATATCAAAGATGCCATCAAGAAAAAACAAAAAGGTGTTAAAATTAAAGGAACAAAACATAAGAAAAATAGTAATGTTAAAGATTTAATGCAAGCTTTAGAAATGAGTTTAAAAAATGTTTAAAGAAAAAAATATTCATCCCATGCTACTATCAGAAATTCCTTTTAATTTTAGTGATGACTATCTTTATGAAATTAAATTCGATGGCATTAGAGCTATTATTTATGTAAGTTCCAAAGGTATAACAATTAAAACTAGAAATAATATTGATGTAACTCATCTTTTCCCAGAGTTATTTAGTATTAAAGATTTAGTTACTAAAAATACTATCTTTGATGGGGAAATAGTTCTTTTAGAAAATAATAAACCGTCGTTTTCTAGTTTACAAAAAAGATTAAGAATCAAAAATGAAAGTAAAATAAATTCTGAAAGTATCAATAATCCTGTTACTTTTGTTGCCTTTGATATTCTTTATTTAAATAAATCTTTATTAAATAAAAAATTAATTGATAGAAAAAAGATATTAGATAAATTTAAGGATACTGAATACTTTGTTAAATCTAAAGTTTTTATTGATGGTGAAAATTTATTTAGAAGTGTTCGGAATTTAGGTTTAGAAGGAATAGTTGCTAAAGAAAAAACAAGTTTATATTATCCTAATATTAGAACTAAAGAATGGATAAAACTTAAAAATATTAAGCAAGATTATTTTTATATCGGTGGGTTTATTAAAAATAAGATGAGTTATAGTTTATTACTCGGAGAAATTCATAATAATAAATTATATTATGTTGGTAAATTAAAAGTTAGTAACAATAGTGATATATTGAGTATTGTATTAAAAGAAAAGATAACTCCCAATAATTTTGTTAATTATTCAGAAAATGGTAAATTTATCAAACCAAAGATTAAAATAAAAATAAATTATTTAGAAAAAACTAAAGGAAATATGTTAAGACATCCATTTATGTGATATTTGTAGTAAAATGAATTTAGTTGAGTTCCATGTTTGGTACTTACTAGTTCGCTAGTAATATTGGACATGGGGATTAAAGGGGCTACGGTGCCTTTTTTCTTTTGAATAATTTAAAAAATAATTAACTTTTATATTTACAAACGATAAATCTATTTGATATAATTTGATTAGATATTAAGGCCCTCCGAGATTTTAGTTTATTAATTTATATTTATGTTTAGGGCGAAATACTAAAGATAAGGAGAAGAACTTTGGAAACAAAGTTAAATCATAGTAACAACACATCACGCTATGATATTTACAAAATAATAATATACGGAGGTTAAAATTTGAAAAATAATATTATTAAAACAGAAATAGTTGTAAAAGAAAATAAAATAGGGGTAATTCGAATAGGAAATAAAGAGTATATTTCTCTTACTGATTTGGCAAGATATGCAGATGCTGATGATCCAAGATTTCCTATACAAAACTGGATGAGGAAAAAGGATGTCATTTCATTTTTAGGATTGTGGGAAAGCATTAATAATGAGAATTTCAAACGAGTCGAATTCGACTCGTTTGAAAGAGAAGCTGGTAGCAATAAATTTAAAATATCACCACAAAAATGGATAAAGGAGACTAATGCTATTGGTATGATTTCCAAATCTGGAAATAATGGTGGAACTTATGCCATTAGTGATATTGCTTTAGAATTTGCTAGTTGGTTATCGCCAGAATTTAAATTGTATTTAATAACAGAATTTGAAAGATTAAAAATAAATGAAGCTTATAATGCAAAAATCGAGTGGAGTGCTACAAGAACATTATCTAAAGTAAATTATTTAGTTCATACTGATGCAATTAAAAATTACATTGTTCCTACATTAACTGAGAAACAAAAGAAATTTGTATATGCTGAAGAAGCTGATGTTTTAAATGTTGCATTATTTGGTATAACTGCTAAAGAATGGAGGGAAAACAATCCTGAATTGGCAATTGACGGAAATATGAGAGATTTTACTGACCTATTACATTTAGTTATTTTGAATAATTTAGAAAACATAAATGCTGAAATGATTGCAAATAATGTTCCACAGAGCGAAAGATTAGTTAGTTTAAATAGAATTGCTCGTAGGCAAATGAAATTATTACAAGACAATAGCGGTTTAAAAGAATTAGAAATACTATATCAACCACAAAATAATAAAGATGGTTATCTTTAGTAAGTAAATTAGATTTAGAAAAAACTGCTATAGTGTCTTTCTTTTGTACAAAATTTAATATATTGTGATACAATATAATCGGTGTTTTATATGATTTTATTTGTAAGTGGTAGAACAGACATTGTAGCTTTTTATACAGAGTGGTTTATGAAAAGAGTAGAAGAAGGATTTGTAATGGTGCGAAATCCCTTTAATCCAAAATTAGTTAGTAAAATTGATTTTAATAATGTTGATATGATTATGTTTTGTACTAAAAATCCTTTACCAATTATTCCTTATTTAAATAAAATAACTAAACCAATGCTTTTTCATGTAACCCTTACTTCTTATAAAGAAGATATAGAACCAAATGTTATAGATAAAACTAAAATAATCGAAGGTATTAAAGAAATATCCCAAATTATTGGTGTCAATAATGTAGTTGTTAGATATGATCCTATATTAATAAATACTAAATATACTATAGATTATCATAAAAGATCTTTTAAAAGAATGTGTGAACTTTTAAATGGATATGTTAAAACTATAATAGTATCATTTCTTGATAATTATAAAAATGTAGAGAAGAATTATGCATTTATTAAACCAATTCCTTTAACAGAAGAGATGTATAAAGAAATTGGTGAATCTTTTAGTAAGACAGCAAAAGATAATGGAATGATAGTACAAACTTGTTTTGAAGAGCATAATTTAGTAGAATATGGTTTTGTTAAAGGAGACTGTTTATCTCAAGATTTAGCTCTTAAAATGACTGGTAAAAAATTTCCCATCCAAAAGTCGCGGAAGGGGAATTTATGTAGTTGTGTGCAAATGGTTGATATTGGAGTATATAATACCTGCAAACACTTATGTAAATATTGTTATGCTAATTATAATGAATCAGATGTAATAAAAAACAATAATTTACATAATCCCGATTCTCCTTTATTAATTGGTGAATTACAAAATGAGGATATAATTAAAGAAAGAGACAATTGATTTATTCAAATTTATCACTTTTTCCGCGATTGCAATCTTTGCATAGGGTTCTTAAATTTGAATATTCTGTTTTTCCCCCTTTTGAAATAGGTATAATATGATCAACTTCTAAAGTTACTCCATCTTGTGCGCTCCTGCCACATATTTGACATCTAAAATTGTCTCTTTTCAAAACATTATAACGCATACTACTACTTAAAATATTTCTTTGATATTCTTTACTTCTTCTGTACTCTTCACGTTCTTTTATTAATTGAAATAATTGGTATACTTGATTTGTGCTAATTTGATATTTGGAAGAATAATGGTTTCGACCAGCCGGTGATGTATAAGATAGCTCAATATAAATAGATAAATCGACTGGAGGTTTTAAAATAAATTGTTTACATATTTTATCTTCCATCTTTTTGTATCTTTTTTCATTTAAAAAAATTGTTTTTCTTTTTAATTTAGGATAATCTACACCAAGATAAAATTGGAAAAATTCAATAACCTTATATTGATATTCTTGATTGGTTTTTTGATTGTTTATAATTGTTGTATATCTATTTTGCCATAATCCAACATCTTCTTCAATAATAGTACATATAAAATTAGTTATTGATTGATTATTATCATTGTTTCTAAATTGATTTAATGATTTGCATATAAATGGAAATGTAAAATAATTTTTAATAAATTTAAATTGTGGTTTATATTGACTATTTATTTTTAAAAGTTGCTTTTTTAGAGTGCTATTTTTATCAATAATACGATGATTTATATAATCAACTATTAATATAACTAAACAAATAAATAAAACTATTATACTTGCTAAAATTATAATTGGTTCCATATAAAAAATCTCCTACTAGATAAATTATAAATTATTTTGTAAGATTAATAAATAGTTTTTGTAGAAAATGTAATTGGTTTGACATTATTATATTGTATAAAAATATTTAATGTGATTTAAACTAATAATAGTGATAAATATGTTGAAAGATTATAATAAAAAAAGAGATTTTAATAAAACTAAAGAGCCAGTGGGCAAAAGAGCAAAAAAACATAAAACTCTACGGTTTTGTATCCAACATCATATTGCCAGAAAAGATCACTATGATTTTAGATTAGAGTGGAATGGGGTACTTAAAAGCTTTGCGGTTCCAAAAGGTCCTTCATATAATCCAAAAGACAAAAGACTGGCTATAATGGTTGAAGATCATCCGCTAGACTATGCGGATTTTGAAGGCATCATCCCTAAAGGGGAATATGGTGGTGGTACAGTAATGCTTTGGGATTATGGTAAGTGGAAACCAATTGAAAATACTAAACCAGACTTTAAAAATGGTCCAATTAAATTTGAAGTTATGGGCAAGAGAATTAAAGGTTTATGGACTTTAGTAAAAATAGAAGAAGATAATTGGTTACTTATTAAGGATATTGATGAATATCATTTATATAACAACATAAATAAATTTAATACTAGTATTAAAACTGGTAGAACAATGGCTGAAATTGCTGATATATCAACAAGTATTAATCTTACTAACCCTGATAAAATAATTTTTGATAATCCAAAAATTACTAAAGAAGAAATCTTTAATTACTATAAAGTAGTAGCTAAGAGAATGATTCCTTTAATTAAAGATAGGTTATTTAGTACAGTAAGAGCTCCGGGTGGTATTAAAAATGGAACATTTTATAAAAAACATATGGAAAATATGGATGGCTATTTAGGTTGTAAAAAGATAAAAGGGGAAGACTATTATTATATTAAAGATACACTAGGGATACTCTCGGAAGTACAAATGAATAGTTATGAATTTCATATCTGGGGTAGTATTATAGATGATTTAAATCATCCAGATATATTAGTTTTTGATTTAGATCCTGATGAACATTTAAGTTTAGCAAAATTAAGAATGGGAGTAAAAGATTTAAAGAAAATACTAGATGAATATAATTTGAAATCTTATCTTAAAACCAGTGGAGGTAAAGGTTATCATATAATTGTTCCAATTGCAGGTATTACCTGGAGAGAAGCAAGAACTATTACTAAAAATATTGCGGAGTTAATGTCCGCTAAATGGCCGGAGAAATACACAAGTAATATTAAGAAAAATAAAAGAAAAGGTAAAATATTTATTGATTGGGAGCGCAATATTAAAGGTTCTACTAGTGTTGCTCCATATTCCTTAAGACTAAAAGATAAACCAAGAGTATCAATGCCTATAAAATGGAGTGAGCTTGATAAAGTTAAACCAGATGATATAACAATGTCTGAAGCCATAAAAAGATTAAAAAATAAAAACCCCTGGGAGGATTTATTTAGTTAAAACTTTAATAAGTATTTTATCATGGATGTTTTGAATAAATGCATAAATATTAACAGATTTATTTAGTATTAACTCTTTTATTAAAATGAGTAGAACTCCTATAAGAAATAGTGTAATACTTATAGCTATTTCATCTTCTATAAAGTTATATACTCCGATAAACATTAAAATTATGCCAATATAATTAATTAAATTTTCAAATACTTCAAGTAAAAATATAAATATTAAAGTAAATGCTTTAATTATAAAAAATACTAAATAATTAATAATTACAATAAATGTTTTTAAAAACTTTATTCCCAATTTATCTTTACCAAAATTTAAATAAGTCATTAAAAATTGCCATCTTGTTACATAGGATTCAGAATAATTTTCCTTATATTCCTCTTTTTTAGCAGAATAACTTGTAGAATCATTAGAGTATGTTTTAGAGTGATTTATATCATTAAGTAGTTTATCATACTCACTTCTTTTATCATCATCAAGTAATGTTTCTTTAGCTTCATTTAAACTAATAATTATTTTACTAGCCTCATCACTCTTATTAACATCAGGGTGATACCTTTTAACCATATCCCGATATGCCTTTTTTATCTCTTCTTTAGTAGCATCTTTTTTTACTCCAAGTAATTCATAAAAATCCATCATAACAAATCACGAATATATATTACCATAATTTTGGTAATAAAAAAAGTTGATTTTAATTTATATATTTGATATATTATTGGTGAGTTAAATATTTAACTCACCTGATTTAAATATTTTTATATGACCGAATTATGTATTTGGAAAAAGTATAGGATATGTTTAATAGTAATGTTTATTAGTTTATTAAACATAAGGAGGTTATATGAAAAAGATTGATGCATATTTAAATCAGTATAAGTCAAAGAATTTTAATGAATTACTTTTTTCATTTATTGATTTAGGTAATCATAAAGATTCAGAGATTTATAAACTAGCAGGTATAGATAGAAAATTGTTTTCTAAAATACGGTGTAACAAGAATTATATTCCAAGTAGAAATGTAGTTATCAAGTTAGGACTTGCTTTAAAATTAAATCGGTATGATTTTAATAAATTATTAAATAGTGCCGGCTATAGTTTGCGGAGTAATAATAATTTTGATTTAGTTGTTAGTTACTGTCTAGATAACCATATTTATGATACTGATACCATAAATGACTATCTATTTACCTATGCAAATGCTGTTTTATAACAGTATTTTTTTTGTCGCTTTAAAAGCGACCATTTTTTATATTGCATATAATATAATAGTTATGCAAAGAGAAAAAAAGACACATACAGCAAAAAGAAAATATTAGTAAAATTGGAAAAAGTTAATTGAAGTGTCTTGTTTAAAGCCACAGACAGCAGAGTATATTTATTTGGCTAATAAAAAGAAAATGACTGATTATCATTATTTCGTGGCTTGTTTCTTTGCGTAATGGAGGTTATTATGGATTTATTAAGTGGTTTAAAGAAAAATAATACTATTTTTAATACTAAAGGATCTAAATATTATGCAACTAGTTATAATGCTAACTTAGATGTTTTTGCTATGATGACAAGGTTTAATAGAACTGATGATATAATCAATAAATTTCATTTAGCAATTGATGAAGATGAAAATCTAGCATTAGCTAATTTATTATATATTTTAGATATTAGAAATGGTAAAGGGGAAAGAAGATTATTTAAAACTATTTATAAAGACTTATGTCTAAATTATCCTACTTTAGCATTGCGTATTTTACCTTTTATTAGTGAATTAGGTCGTTTTGATTATGTCCTAGAAGGTATAAATACTCCAGTAGAAAAAGAAACAGTAGCTTTAATTAAAGATAGATTAAATAAAGATTTAACAACTAACGATGTATCGTTACTTGCTAAATGGTTACCTTCTATTAGAACTCATAACAAAAATAATGAATTAGCTAAAAAATTAGTTAAATTACTTGGCATGAGTGAAAAAGAATATCGCTATACTTTAAAAACATTAAGAGATAAAATAAATATAGTTGAATCTAATTTAACCAATAAAACTTATGATAAAATTGATTTTTCTAAAGTTCCATCTAAAGCGATGTTGAAATACAATAATGCTTTTAATAGACATTTAGAAAGTGAATTTAAAGAATATAAAAAATATCTTGTAAAAGGAGAAACTAAAATAAATACGACTGGTTTATTTTGCTATGAAAAAATTAAAAACATCTACCAAAATACAGGACATAAAGAATTAATCGATATAATGTGGCAAACTCATAAAGAATTAGTAACTATTTAAAATATTTTAGTTGTTGCTGATACATCTGGTTCAATGACTGGTTTTGAACGCATTCCCATCTGTGCATCAATTGGTCTTGCTATTTATACTGCTGAAAGAAATACTGGTATATTTAAAGATCATTTTATTACATTTTCTGAAGAACCAACATTACAAGTCATAAAAGGTAAAACTATATATGATAAAGTACAAAATATGAAATGCATTAACCCTTTAAATACTGATATTGATAAAGTATTTGAATTAATACTTACCACAGCAGTAGAAAATAATATTAAAGGGGAAGAATTGCCAAGTCATATTTTAATTATTACTGATATGGAATTTGATGATGGTGTTCATTCTAAAGGTGGAACAAACTTTGAAGGTTGGAAAAAAGCCTTTAAAGATAAAGGATATCAACTTCCAACAATCATATTTTGGAATGTTGCAGGTTCAACCAGAGGTATTCCAATTACCAAATATGATGGAGATGTTGCCGTTATCAGTGGTTTTTCTACTAACTTATTAGAAAACCTATTTACTTTAGATAATTACAATCCTATAGATGTAATGCTAGAACAATTAACTATTTATTTAGAAATGCTAAATTAGTAGTTTTTTATAACAAAAAAATACGAATCCTATTAAGATTCGTATTAAATTATTTAACTTCGATGTATTTTTTATTTTTATCTTCATCGATTTTATCAACAGTAATTGTTAAAATACCGTCCTTAAATTCAGCTTGAATAGAATCCTCATCTATATCTTCTAGATGGAAGCTTCTTTCAATCTTACCATAAACTTTTCTTTCACGATGAAGATATTTTTTATTGTCTTCTTCTTTTTGTTCTTTTTCAGCTCTTATAACAATGTTTCCTTTGTTGCATTCAACTTTAATATCGCTCTTGTCGTATCCTGGAACATCCATTTCAATGAAGACTTTACCATCTTTTTCATAAATATCGCATTTCATCTTATTTTCTACTGTTAAATCACTTAACATATCATCAAAAAACATTCTACTTGGTAACATAAATTATCATCATCCTTTCATTAATTATTATGTTATTCATTTAATGTTTTTAGTCAATATTTCCTATTGACATTATAACTATATCACTTTAATTAGCACTTGTCAAGTCAAAGTGCTAACTTCACAAATGTTTCACATTTAAGTGAAGTGGGTTATAAAACAGGGGGTGTTAATCCAAAACATAGATAATGATCAAAGGTTAACTTACAAAAGGTAATTTGAATATGAATAATAACCAAAACCCACTTCCAAGTAATATTCTACCAGTATTTTTATCAATTGCAAGCGATTCGACAAAACTAGACATGGCTCTACAAAGTTCGACATGGAGTAGGTTTAATCGGCAGTACAAATAGGGCAATCAATTCTAAATGGAGAATTTTTTGAACCATTACCAGAAATGTATGTAACTTCTGGTTTTAGATAAAAACATGGTCTAACATTGGCATAACTATTATTTACACCACCATCATCTACAACTCTTCCGTCAGCGTTAATATAATAGACGTTGCTTGTGCTTGTTGAAATTGGAGATATTGTCCATTCATGCATTCCCATGTACAACCAATTATTCTTTTTTATTGAATTATTGCCATAGCTATACATATTTGTTGACCATGAATTTTGTGATGCAGCATATCCGTAATCACTTACATACATTAACCGATTTTTCCAGACCAGGTTGTTCCAATGCTTTCTGCATTATAAAATTTTTTTGAAGTTGCATCATAAGTTCTATAGCCACTAACATACCAAATAGTATTTGCTATTTTATTTTTATAATTTAAATTAAAAGTATTTAAAAATATATTATTTAAATTAGTTGAATTTAAATTTGATTCTTCCCATTTATTATTTTTGGTGTTATTATTTCATAAATATGCATCAACCTTATTATGACTTCCTAAATATTCGTTCGTAACATTATAATAATAATCTGAATATGCTCCACTAGTTCCTAGTAAATTGCTATTTGCATAATCCCATTTTATTAGTTTTACTTCAGAACCAAATACTCCTATGATTCGATATAAATTGTCACTTGGACATGTTTCTGCATCACTACCAAAACATACATAATTGTCTGGATTTGCTCCTGAATATCTATAAGAATTATCTCCAGCTTCTTGATCTGTGTTAGAATATGTACCTTGATACGCACTGCGTATTTTATATAAAAATTATATACGCAGAACGCATAATTGTCAATGCGTGGTGCGTATATTGAGTAAAATAAGATTGGTGATAATAAATGAATATAAATAGATTAAAAGAAATTAGAGAAGATAGGGATTATAAACAAATAGATATAGCAAAAATATTAAAAGTAACCCAAGCTCAATATTGTAGGTATGAAATGGGAACTAATTCTATACCTGTTGAAAAGTTAATTATTTTAGCTAAATTTTATAATACTTCAGTTGATTATTTGTTAGGATTAACTGATGAAAGAAAACCATATCCGGAATCGATTTTAAATAAGTAAATATTATATTTTTTTCTTAATCATTGTTTTTAATATTGATGTATGCTACAATTTAAGATAAAAATTAGAAAGGAGTTTAATTGTGAAATTAACTGACAAAGTAAAATGCGAAAAGGTTTTTTGGAAAGAATTGGTAAAAGGGGCAGTTTTGGGAATAATATGGTGTTCGATTGTATTCATACTGGTTCTTGTAGCCTCTGATGAGTTAGTAATTGCCATTGAAGGTATGGCACAGGAACCAAAATATCCAGTGCAGACGGTAATGAAAGCACTGGAATTGTTAAATCATCTTGCAAAGAATACAGGGAATCTTGGAGCAGGAGTTAGCGAATTAAGCGATGCATTAGGAATAGGAAAGAGTACAGTCCATCGTTTATTAGATACACTGCAGTACTATGGTTATATTGAAAAGAGTGAAGAAACAAACAGATATCGTCTTGGCTGGGAATTATATAAAGTAGGACTGTCAGTTCCAGCACAGAACCAGTTATTTAATATTGACCGTACACATTTATTAGAACTTGGAAAGAAATTAAACGAAACGATTGATTATGGAACAATCAAAGGAAAAGAAACGATCATTATTTCCAAGATGGAATATACGAGCAATGGCATGAACAACAGTGTAAGCCCGGGCGAGTATGAATCCATTCATGCAACAGCACTTGGAAAAGTGATGATCAGTGAGATGAGCGAGGAAGAGATTTATAAGTTATTCGAAGATAAAGAAGAACTTCCAGCATATACACCACATACGATCTTAACTGTCAGTGAGCTGATCCATGAGGCAGAGAAAGTGAAGAAACAGGGATATGGGGTCAATGACGAAGAATACTGGATCGGGATGTATTGTATGGCAGTGCCTGTAAGAAATTACACAGGAAAGATCGTGGCAGCAGTCAGTGCAAGTATTCCGGTATTTCGTGTGGATGATAAGAAGAAGGAATTTGTGCTGGATGAACTTAATAGGACTGCTGGGCAGATATCTAAGGAGCTTGGGTATTTGGGATAGATGTGAAATAAAAAGGTATCGAATCTAAAAAGTTTTAGATTCGGTACCTTTTTCATATATGTACGAGATTAAATTATTGATCATTTGGATGTAATACTACTTTTATTGCTTCCCCAGAATTAGTAAGGGCAATTCCTTTATTAATTTC
>UREA01000025.1 GCA_900546715.1 uncultured Mycoplasmatota bacterium
TTTTTCGCTAAAATACGTCAAAAAATGGGCATAAAAAAATAATGTAAAGTTTACATACATTTACATTATTTTACTTATGATTTTAACTAATATTTTTAAAATTTTTTCAAAAATTTAGAACATAGTTTTAAACATTTGTCAAGAAAAAGTTACAATTACTCAAGCTGAATGCTTAAAGTCATATTTGCTAAATCTAAAATTGTTCCCGCCGCTATACTTTGACTTACAACATAACCGTAGCCACTATATTCTAATTTTAAATCGATTAAATCACAATATGTTTGTACATCACTTAAGCTCCACCCAGTCATATCTGGCATAGCTATCTCACTACTATTAGTAACTAAAAATAATTTACCATTTTCTAAAACTATTCCATTTTTTAAAGGATATTGATTAATAATATATTTACCATTTCCTATAACTATTTTATTAATTGGAGTATTTTCTAAAATTGATGTTACATTATTTATATCTTTACTCAAATAATTATCAACTGTATATACTTTACTTAAATCATTTTCACTAGCACTACCAACCAATTTAGCATATTTAGCTATTTCATCAATTGCAGTTGTAATAACATTTGCAAATTTAGTTGAAGTTCCTTCAAAATGTCTAGCTGCCACATAAACAATATATTCTGGATCTTCTTCAGGGAAAATTCCCGCAAAAGAACGAATTGTATCGTATTCTCCAGTCATATAACCACCACTTGAAGAAGCTATCTGAGCAGTACCAGTCTTACCCATTAAACTTACACTTGCATTGCCATAAGCTTTACCAGTACCTTCACTAATAACTTTATGCATAAGTTCATGCATTTCTTCAACTGTTTTACTACTGTATACATTTGCAACTACTTCTCTTTTACCTTCATAAGTAACATTACCTTCACTATCAACTATTTTATCAACAATATAAGGTTTTATAATATTACCATCATTAGTCATACTAGATAATGCTTGAAGCATTTGAATTGGTGTAACACTTATACCTTGACCAAATGAAGCATTAGACAATTCTGATTTATATACAACCCCAATATCCCCGACAGCTTCATTAGCAAGTTCTATTCCTGTTTTTTTACCAAATCCTAAATCAGCATAATAATCAGGCAATTTTTTATCAGCACTTTCAAGCATTCGAAAAGCCAAAATTGTAGCGGCAACATTTGAGGAATTAGCAAATCCCGTATCAAATGAAATATCACCCCAACCACCTTTTTCAGCATCATTTACTATTGTTTCACTATCAACTTGAATTGAACCAGATTTATATATTTCATCTCCATCATATAATCCTTCTTCTATAGCTGATGCAAATGAAAATATCTTCATAACCGAACCTGGTTCATATTGATAACTTACTAACGGATTCATGTAACTAGTAATTGTATTGGTATCATTAGGATCAAAATTTGGATTTGTTGCACTAGCAACAATTGCTCCAGTATGAGCATCCATTACTGTAAATATTGCCCATTCAGTATTATATTCTGATGCAAATGTTGAAACAGCTTTTTCAGCTAACTTTTGAATATCAAAATCAATTGTCAGATAAATATCTGATCCATCAACAGCCTCTTCAGTTTCTTCTGGTGTATTAGGTATTTGATAATTACTTGAAGTATATTTTAAATATTTAGTATAACCATCCGTTCCAGATAACTCATCATCAAAATATCCTTCAATACCAAGTTCTCCAACCAATTTTCCTTCTTCATTTTTCTTGGCATATCCAATTATATATGAAGCAAAAGTAGAATTACGATAATATCTTTTCTTAGAATTACTTTCAAATCCTATCCCTGGAAGTTCCAAAGATTCAATAGCATTTTTTAAAACCTCTGTTATATCATTTCCTCCAGGTCCTAATTGAGTTTGATATAAATCTTTATTTAAAAGTTCTAATATTCTCTCTTCACTCATACCTAAAAGAGGAGCAAGTGCTTTAGCAGTTGCTTCTTTATCTACTACATGTCTTGGGTTATCAGAATCCGTCGTTCTTGATGAATCAAGATAAGCTATAACATTATAAGAGTTAACTGTAGTTGCTAACTTTTCCCCGTTAACATCAAATATTTCTCCTCGACTAGCATATAATGTTCTTTCTACTGTAGTAATTGATGCAGACATTGCTTGTAAATTTATACCATCTACTTTATCACTTAATACAACATAAGATAATTTAACAATTGCTGCCACAAATAAAAAAGCAACAATTAACATAACGAATTTAGAAATTTTAACAGTTGCTTTTTTCTTCACTTTTATTCTCCTTCACTTGAAACTATCTTAATATTATCATTTATATAAGAAAGCCCATATTCTTCAGCTATTTTTTGGATATTTTCCAAACTAGCCAGTTCATCTATTTGCATTGATAAACTTTGATTAGTCAATTCTTGTTTTTCAATGTTATTTTTAAGTTTTTCTAATTCATTATTAGTTTCACTTAAAAGTGAACTTGTATAAACATTAAACATTGGTATAGCTAGTAGCAACGCTACAAGCATTCCATACATAAATTTTTCTCCTTTAAGTAATTTTATTTTTTTCTTGTTCTTACTAGCCATACTATCATATCCTTTCTATTATTCTTAACTTTGCACTAGCACTTCTTGAGTTTTCCACTAGTTCTTTTTCACTTGCCACAATTGGCTTTTTATTTACCAACTTAATTAGTGGTTTATATTCATCTGGTATATCTTTTTCCCCTCTTACCATTTCATCTACTTCACTATATTTTTTAAATATTTGTTTTACAATCCTATCTTCTTTTGAATGAAATGTTATAACACTCATTCTACCACCTTTTTTAAGTAGTTTAATAGCTTTAGGTAAAATACTTTCAAGAACCTTTAGTTCATTATTAACTTCAATTCTTAAAGCTTGAAATATCTTTCTTTCTGGATGATGCTTATAAAAGTAGTTAGCTCCAACTGAAGACTTTATAACTTCCACTAATTCTAAAGTACTATTAATATTCTTTTTTTCACTAACTATTTTCTTAGCAATCACTCTGCTCATTTTTTCTTCTCCATATAGAAAGAAAATCTTACTTAAATCTTCTACACTATAACTATCAATTACATCTTTAGCACTAATTCCCGCACTAGACATTCTCATATCTAGTGGACCATCTTGCATAAAGGAAAAACCTCTTTTTGCATCATCTACTTGAGGTGAAGAAAAACCTAAATCAAATATAATACCATCAACATATTTAATACCAATACTATCTAAACACTCTACCATATTAGAAAAGTTCGTATTAAATATCTTATAATTAGACCCAATATCTTTTAATACTTTATCTGAATACTCACAAGCTTCACTATCTTGATCAAATGATACTAGGCAACCCTTTTTTATTCTTTTTAAAATTTCTTTGCTATCTCCCGCATAGCCTAAAGTGGCATCAACATAAATACCATCTTCTTTTATATTGAGTGACTCAATTAATTCATTTTTTAAAACACTATAATGCATCATTAACCTCAAATAAATGTTCTGCAATTTCTTCAAGTTCATCGGCATTATCTTCCATAAATGAATTAAAGGCATCTTCACTCCATATTTCTAATCGGTCATTCACGCCGATAATAACACATTCTTTTGTTAAACCGGCGTAACTAACCAACGGGGAGGTAATGTTTATTCGACCATTTTTATCGAACTCACAAACAGTAGCACCAGAGAAGAAGGATCTAGAAAATGTACGGGCATTTTTTTTAGTGAAAGGTAGAGTATTTAATTTAGCAACTAGTTTTTCCCATTCTGCTTTAGAATAGACATACAAGCATTTTTCAATTCCCCTAGTAATGATAAACTCATTACCTAATTCATCCCTATATGTACTTGGAATAACTAATCTGCCTTTATCATCGATATTATGATGATATTCACCCAGCAACATAATATCCCCCACTTTCTTCCACAGTTTACCACTGTCCACCAATATAGTACCAAAAATAAAGAAAAAAGTAAATAACTATTATTTACTTTTTATCCTATTTACATTATTTGACATTGTAATTATAAAGTAATATTTGTAAATAAAAAAGATAATAGTAAAATATTATCTTCCGAAAATATAGAACGAGAAGAAATATAGTTTCTTCTCATTTATTTATCACTAAACTCTATTGATGCTTTAAAGTTTTCAGTAACATCTTCAACATTAATTAACCTAACACTAAATTTCCATTCTTGAGTAGTATTAGAGTTAATCAAATAATCACTAACTAATTCATAATTACCAATACAATTAGTTATATCAAAACCATTTAAAGATTCATTATAAGTTAAATTATCTATATTAGTTATTACTTCTCCAATCGGATCAGTTATAGTTAAAATAATAGTGGCATCACCATCTATAAATTCATTATTTTCAATATTTAAATATAAGTAATAATCTTTATCATCACTATCATATAACTTAACTGTAGCATGAGCAGTATCAGATAAATTATTAGAATTTAATTCTAAGGATTTATCAATCGTAAATGAATATTCATATTCCATAGGATGTTTTATTATCTCATTATTTGTATTATCATTATTAATAGACATAATAATGATTACTGCTAAAATCACTACTATAATAACTGTTATAATTAAAAATTCTTTTTTTCTCATCATTAACTCTCCATACCTTATTTTAATTTTTTTATTTGTTCATTATAATCATCACTATTACATATAAATGATCCTGATACTACTCCATCAGCAAGAGTAACTTCTTTAATAGTGGTATCATTTATTCCTCCATCAATATATATTTCAAAATTATATTTTTCTTTATATTTAATTAATTCTTTTAATCGTTCTTTAGTACTTGGAATAAATGACTGACCACCACAACCGGGATAAACACTCATAAGTAAAACTCTTTTTATGTGAGGATAGTATTCTTCAAATGAAGATATTTCTTCATTTGGGTTAATAGCTATACCACTATCTATATTATTAAATGTTAAATAATTAAATAGTTTTATAGGATTATTAGTAGTGCTTGGATGAATATAAATACATACTGGTTTTAATTTAAGTAATGTATCAAAATAATTTTCAGGATTATTAACCATTAGATGAACATCTAATGGTTTAGATATATTACTTAAATTAGGTAATGTATTTTTATTTTTTACATATAATCCATCCATTAAATCAGCGTGTATTCCATCACAAGTAGAATTATCTATTTTTTTAATAGTTTCTTCTACACTTAATTTACTACTTATATAACTTACTACTACTTTCATTTATCTCCTTTAAAAATCTAATATAATTAATATATCTTGATGGAAGTATTTTACCCTTGGCTAAAGCTTCTTTTACTCCACAATTTTGTTCATTATTATGAGTACAATCCGGATACTCACAAGAATATTTAGAAAACTCTCTAAATGTTTTAATTAATTCATCTTTAGTCATATTTAAATCAAGAGCACTAAAGCCTGGAGTATCTACAAAAAATATTTTATTTATTTCATATATTTCAGTATGTCTAGTTGTATGTACTCCTCTATTTAGGGCATCACTAATTGGTTTAGTTTCTATATTTAAAGTTTTATCCAACTTATTTAAAATACTAGATTTTCCTGCCCCAGTTTGACCTGTTAAAACAACTGTTTTTCCTTTTAAAATTCTTTTTAATTTCTTAAGTTTTGTATTAGGTATTACTAAAATATCTAATGCTTCATAATACTTAAAAGCAGGCATATATTCTTTTAATTCTTGTTTTTTCATCAAATCAAGTTTTGTCAATATTATAATTGGTTTTATATTATTAGCTAAAACCAAAGTAATTAATTTATCAAGTAAAGAATAAGATAAATCTGGTTTTTTAAGACTTGTTACTATTAATGCATAATCAATATTAGCAACAGTTGGTCTTGATAATATATTCTTTCTTTGTTTTATTTCATTGATTCTTAAATCATCTAAATCAAATTCTACAATATCACCAACAACAGGGGAAAGTCCCTCATTTTTAAACTTTCCCCGTGCTGAGCAAACATAGTTTTTGCCATTTGCATTTACTGTATATTGATTACTAATTTGTTTAGTAATTCGTCCTTCCATTTTACTCTAATCCTTCACTACCTGATGGTTCATCTTCTACTCCACCTGGTTCTGCCGCAACAGTTATAGTAAGTCTTGCTCCTTCAACAACTGTAGTTCCTGCAGCTCTACTTTGTCTAATTATAGTACCTGGTTCATATTCAGTAGTTTCTTCATAATTAATTGTTAAATTAATTCCATAATCTTCAGCAAATTCTTCAACTTCTGCTACACTATATTCATCTTCTACAAAATTTGGATATTGATTAGTTAAATTTGGAATATATAAAGTTATTCTATCGCCTTCTGATAATCTTTCACCAGGTTCAACCGATTGATCGATAATTATACCTTCTTCATAATCGTTTGGATCTTCTCCTTCTTCCAAATCTCGTCTTTCAATTATAACTTGTAAATTTAAAGCTTCAAGTCTACCTTTTACTTCATTATAATTTTCTCCAGTATAATCTTCAATTTCTACTGTGATATCACCAAGCGATACATAAAGAATTATTTCCGTCCCTTCTTTTCTAATTGAACCAGCTGCAGGGCTAGTTTTAGTAACATGGCCCTCAGGAATTGTCTCACTAGCTTCTTCTCTTTGTTCATCAGCTACAATAAAACCAGCATCCTGCAAGGCATTAATTGCCTCATTTACCGTATAACCAGAAACATCAGGAACTTCTTCTTGTCTTGATGAGGTAATATAAGGTATTAAAACAACTATTGTTGTAATAATTACCACTAAACCTACGAATATACTAGCAAGTATAATAATTAATTTGTTTTGGGAAACATTATCACTTTTATTTTTCTTAATCTTTTTAGCCACAGTTTCCTCACCATCCTTACTTTCTTCTATTTCTTTTTTCTTAACTTCTTTTTTTTGCGTTTCTTTAACTGTCTTAAGTAACTTAGTATCATCATAATCATGTTCTGGATACTTAAAGGTTATTTTAAGTTCATTCTTCCTTGAATCATCTAAACAAGTTTTTAAATCTTCATGCATTTCTCTAGCGTCCGCATATCTATTTTTAGGATTCTTTGCTGTTGCTTTTAAAATGATATTTTCAACACTCTGAGGTATCTCTGGATATTCATCTCTAATACTAGGCATTGGTTCTTTTAAGTGTTTTAGTGCTATTTCAACAGCATTATCTCCTTTAAAAGGAAGTTTACCAGTTAAAAGTTCATACATTAAAATACCAATTGAATAAATATCACTTTGGAGTGTTGCTCCTTTACCACTAGCTTGTTCTGGTGGCAGGTAATGTACACTTCCCATTACTGAATTAGTCTGTGTAAGTTGCGTTGCATTCATAGCAACTGCAATACCAAAATCCGTGATTTTCACAAGTCCATTATCTAGTATGAGAATATTTTGAGGTTTTATGTCTCTATGTATTATATAAGAATCATGAGCAACACTTAAGCCACTCGTAATTTGCAGTACTATATCAACAACTTCTGGAACAGTAAGCTTTCCGCGTTTTTTGAGTAAATTCTTCAAATGTTTGCCTTCAACATATTCCATTACAATATAATATTCACCATTATCTTCACCAACATCATAAACTTCTACAATATTGGGATTTGTTAAACTACTTGCTGACAAGGCTTCTCTTTGAAAACGTCTTACAAACTTTTCATCAGTAGCAAGGTCCCCTCTTAGCACTTTAACTGCCACATTTCTATCTAAAATAGTGTCATATGCAAGATATACATTAGCCATCCCGCCTTCACCAATAGATTTAATTATTTGGTATCGATCACTAATTTTTTGCCCCTTCATTATCATGCAATATCAGTCCCTTCTCTAACTAAATAAGCAATTGATATATTATCTAAACCTCCCCTAGCATTACATTTTTTTATCAATTTAATTACTTTTTCTTCCACAGTAAGTTCATCTTCTAATAACACTTTTTCTATTTGTTCATCACTAAGCATTGAAGTAAGTCCATCACTACAAAGAAGTATTTCAGTTGATTCATTATCAACATCAAATATATCTGGTTCTGCCTTTTCAGCAGCTCCCAAAGCTTTCATAAGAACATTTTTCTTCGGATGATTTTTAGCTTCTTCTTCTGTTAAATTTCCAGCATCAACAAGCAAATTAACTAAAGTATGTGGCTTAGTAACCCGGTGTAACTTTCCATTTTTCATAACATATCCTGATGAATCCCCAATACTTGCAAAAATAAGAAACTCCTTTGTAATAATAGCTGCAACAACCGTTGTACCTAAACCTTTAGAATTTTCATGTTCTTCGCCATAATCAAGTATTTCTTTATTAATTTCCATAATATTATCATTAAGCCAATTGACCGCATCAATTTTAGTTCCAATTGAAGCACTCTCAGCAAATCTTTTTCCAAGGTGCGCTAAAGTTATGCTACTTGCAACTTCACCCTTACGGTGTCCCCCCATACCATCAGCAACAACCATTAAATATTCATCATTCATGTTTTTAAGGATTGTAACACTATCTTCATTGTGTTCCCTTACCTTACCAGTATCTGTTAAATAAAAAGATTTCGTATTAATCACTCTCACTTCTTAGTTGTCCGCAGGCCGCTTTAATAGAGCCTCCAAACTCACGGCGTATTGTAACATTAATTTTCTTACTAACTAATATATTATAAAAGTTAGTAATTCTTTCCTTACTGCTCTTACTAAATCCAATATTTTTAGTTTCATTATAAGGAATCAAATTAACATAAACATTCATACCTTTTAATAACTTAGCTAATGAAATTGCATCGCTCTTTCTATCATTAACCATATTAAGCATAACATATTCTATAGTAACTCGTCTATTAGTTTTTGCAATATAATCCCTAATTGCCCCCATTAAAGTGTCCAAACTATACACTTTATTGACAGGCATAAGCATATTTCTCACTTCATCTGTTGCCCCATGCAAAGATATTGCCAAATTAACTTGCAAATCTAAATTACTAAATTCATATATTTTAGGAACCAAACCACAAGTAGAAACTGTAATATGTCTTGAACCTATAGCAAGACCATGAGCATCATTAATAATACGAATAAACTTAAGTATATTATCATAATTATCAAATGGCTCACCAATTCCCATTAAAACTACACTATCTATTCTCTTGCCAATAAACTCTTCTATCAAAAGTATTTGTTCCACTATTTCATAAGCATCTAGATTTCTTACCTTTTTAAGTCTACCACTTTCACAAAAACGGCATCCCATATTACAACCAACCTGTGAAGAAACACAAACTGATAAACCATAATTATGTTCCATAAGAACCGCTTCTATTTTTTCACCATCTAGTAGTCGAAATAAAAACTTTTTAACATCTAGTCCTTCTAATACTTTTTCTATTTTAATAAAATCATTAGAAAAATCACTATTTATTCTATCAATAATACTTTTTTTAATATTAGAAAAATCATTAAAATCATATACTTTTTTTCGATACAACCAATCAAATACTTGAATAGCTTTATATTTCTTTTCTCCAATACCTATAAAATATTCTTCTAACATTTCTTTAGTATACCCAAATATATTATTCACTTAAAACTCCTAAATCACATGTATCTATCATATTAAAATCTAAATCATAAGTACCAATATCAGTTACAATATTAATATTAGTAATGTTATCTAAATTAGTTGTAACTACTACCCCATAACCATCTTTATCATAAGTAATAGTTCTAATACTTTCATTTTTTTCTACATTATACAAATATTCATTAAGATTATTAAACAAAATATTTAAATCTATAAAACTAGTATCTATTCCTTCATATAAATTAGTTACTTCAACATATTGATCTAATATTACTTGATAAGTATTTCCTTCATTCTTATAATATTTTATTACATTTTCACTAGTTTCCTTATATCCTAATTCTTCATTATTACATTTAATACCATTATAAATATAAGTTATACCATTATTTACTATATTATAACTATATTCATAATTACCATTAAGCAAACTAGCAATCATTTCACTAAATATCTTAAATTCATAAGTTTCTGTTGGTTCATTATTAACTTCATTATTATTTGTATCATCTAAGATATTATCAACAGCATTTTTCTCACTAACTAATACAAATACAATTAAAGCAATAATAAAAATCATCCAAGCTCCTAGTTTTATTAAAGCCTTACCTCTTTCCGTTTGCCAAAAATTATTATTTTCCATTAATTCACCTTCTTTCCTAAATACTTTTCTTTATCTATACCATTTAAGAAACTTTTAATATCCATAATATTTTTACCCATTGGCTTTACAACATTCAAATATATTATACCATCAATACAACTAATACCGATTTTTTCTTTATCAATTTCTACTATTTTACTTACTTCATTCACATTCTTTTTTACATACTTAGCACTAATTACTTTAATTTCTTTATCATCAATCATAATATTTGCTAAAGGGCTTGGATTAAATGCTCTTATTTTATTAATGATTGCCTCACCTTCAGTGTAAAAATCAATACGTTCATCTTCTCTTTTTATTTTTGGGGCAATACTATAATCATTACCTTGTTTTATTCTTTTACATGTTTTATTAAAGATACTTTCTAGAGTATCCTCTAAAGTATCTCTTCCAAGTATTGCCAGTTTTTCATGAATAGTCCCACCATTATCACTATCTTCAATTGGCAATTTAGAAATACTTATTATATCACCAGTATCCATACCTTCATCCATATACATAATAGTTACTCCAGTTTCCCGATCTCCATTCATTATAGCATATTCAATCGGAGCACTACCCCGATATTTAGGTAATATTGATGCATGAACATTTATTGAACCACACTTTGGCATATCAAGTATATCTACAGGTAAAATTTGTCCAAAAGCACAAGTTACAATTAAATCAATATCCAAATTTTTAAGTGGTTCATAATCTTCTCTTATTTTACTAGGTTGAAACACTTCGATATTATGTTTAATAGCCACTTCTTTAACAGGACTAAACTTAATTTCTTTTTTTCTGCCAACCATCTTATCTGGTTGAGTTACAACCAAAATTACATTAGTTTTCTCTATTAACATCTCAAGTACCGGAACTGCAAATTCAGGTGTTCCCATAAATACAACATTTTTATCTTTCATCTCATCACCATTTCTTCTATATTATATCAAATTTTATAAAATATTAAAAGCAGATATAAATCTGCTAAAAAGTTTTATGCACTACACTATCCATCACTTCTAAATTTATTGGTTTTGGAATATATTCATTAAATCCCAAAGATAAATATTTTTCTCTTGAATCAACTCCAGCATCAGCTGTTAAAGCAACAACTGGAGTATTAAAGCCTTCAATACTTCTTAAATTATTTAATACCTCTACCCCATCCATCTCCGGCATCATTATATCCATGAAAATTATATCATAAGTTTTATTATTAACTTGCTCCAAACATTTAATTCCACTATCTACTGTATCTACTATACATCCTAATTTTTCTAATATTTTTTTTGTAATTGTTAAATTAACTAAATTATCATCTACTACTAATATTTGCATTCTTTCTCTCCTTTTGTCTAATTAATATAGTTACTTTGGTTCCAACACTTACTTGAGAACTTATTATTATTCTTCCTCCGAGTAAATCAGTAAGTCTTTTGGCAATAGTTAAACCTAAACCCATACCATTTAAATTAGAATTTTTACATGTTCCTCTTTCAAACATTTCAAAAATATTTTCTAAATTTTCTTTCTTTATTCCTATACCCGTATCAGTAATGGTAATCTTCAATAAATTATCATTAAACTCTGCATTAAAACTAATACTGCCATTACTTGTATATTTAATAGCATTATCCATAATATGAGTAATAATCATTTTAATAATATTGATATCACCATATAAAATATTATTAAAATTTATATTAACATTTAACTTTAAACCTTTATTAACTATTTTAGGTTTTAAAATAGTTAATAATTCTTTAATTTCTTTAGAAAAATCATAATATTTATTTTTTACACTAATTTTATTAGTTTCTATTTTTTTCATATCAATAATACTTTCAAACATACCAAGTAATACATTTGATGAATTAATTATTTCTCCCGCATAGTTTTTGGCCTCACTCAAAGTATCAGCATCCTTAATTAAAGAACCATATCCCACAATTGCATTCAGGGGAGTTCTTACTTCATGAGACATACTTGATAAAAAATCAAGTTTTACTTTACTAGACTTTTCCACTTGAAACTCTGCAAGTCTAAGTTTGTTAAGCATCTTTAAATCGGGATTTTCAATCGTAAAATACATGATTAAAGCAACAACAGTTGTAACATTCGCTTCAATACTTATATAGTGATCTATACTCTTTAAAATAAGCACTATTACAAATAATATTGTCAAAGTAATTAAAGGTATATATTTTTTCTTATCCTTATTATCTTTATAATTAATTACACTTACAATAATCATTAAAAACAAATATAAGAATACTCCGATTAAAACCATTAGTAAAGAAGTTCCAGTTGTAGCAAAATACCCATTATTGTAAGTAATATTAATTGAAGTTACAAAGATTAAAAATATTAAAATAATATCTAAAACTACTATAACATGTTTAAATAGCTTTAATTGCATTAAATTACTCTCATATGCTAAATTAGAGAAATATAAAAATACTATTGAAGTCCATATTATCCACAATGAATAAAGTACTTTAAAAGCTATTTCAAAAATTAAATTAGTAGAACTACTAAAATAAAAATCAACCCCAAGGGTTAATAAAAACGTAAATACCGCAATAACAAAAGTATATTTAAGTAATTTAGAATATAATTTTGTTTCACTATTTTTTACGTTTTTTGTACCAAAGTACATAATAATTAACAAGCTTGCTATAAAAAGTGAGCATATTGGAAAACTCAAGTTGGGATATTGGGGATACATTTTTATTACTCACTTCCTTACCTCTTTTAGAGAGGGTAATATTAATTGTACATTATTTATTACCAGTAGTCAATTTAAATGTTTAAAAATTCACAAAACTTTTTGGCATTTGACATTTTTTTATTTTTAAAAAATTTTTCCTTTTGCACTTAAATATTTTACAATTTAAGTGTATTAGAAAAAAATAAGTGCATTAAACACTTATTTAGTTACATCTCGTTTTGTAGTTTTTATCAATTGAGTTCAAAGTTTTTATTTTTAAATTGCACTCATTCATCACAATTTAGACAAATCTTATTTCCATTTTTATCAACGATTAATTCACCACATTTAGGGCAAATATCTCCGGTTGGTTTATACCAAAGAGCATAATTACATTTTGGATAATTGTTACAGCCATAAAATATTTTACCCTTTTTAGTCTTTCTTTCAACAATCATGCCTTTGTCGCATTTTGGACATTTACATATTTCTTTAACTTCTTTTTGTTCTTTTTTAATATATTTACAAGTTGGATAATTACTGCAAGCAACAAATTCGCCATATTTACCCTTGCGTATTACCAAATTTCCTCCACATTCTGGACAAATTTCTCCTGTTTCTTCTGGAGCTTTCTTTTCCATTTCTTTAAAAGCTTTTTCTACTAGTGGTTCAAATTTATCGTAAAACTCATGAAGTAGTTTAATATTATCCATTTTATCTTCGGCAATTTCATCTAGGTCATGTTCCATTTCTGCCGTATATTTAACATTAACTATATCACTAAAGAATTCTTGTAATTTATCTGTAGTATCGATACCTATTTCAGTTGGTTCAAACTTTTTATCTTTAAGTATTACATAACCCCGGTCTTTAATTGTTGCAACAATTGTTGCATAAGTACTAGGTCTCCCAATACCTAAAGATTCCATTTCTTTAATTAAGCTACTTTCTGTATATCTTGGAGCAGGTTTAGTAAAGTGTTGTATTTTATCAATTTTATCAGCAACAATTACATCAGATTTATAATTTTTAAAATCTGGTAGTATGACATCTTCACTATCTTCATATTCATGATATACTTTTAAATAACCATCAAAAACAAGTACACTGCCAGTTGCTTTAAAGGTATAACCATTATTTTCTAAAATTACAGTTGTAGCTAAAGTCTTAGCATCTTTCATTAAAGAAGCTAGAGCACGAATATAGATAAGACGATATAATTTATATTCATCATTAGAAAGATAAGGTTTAACATTTTCTGGACTTCTTAAAATACTTGTTGGTCTAATACCTTCATGGGCATCTTGAACGTTTTCTGATCTTTTGCCTTTTTTTACATAACCAACATAATCATCACCATAAGTCTTTTTGATATATCCATAAGTCTCAGCAATAAATGAATCACTAATACGAACACTATCAGTACGCATGTAAGTAATAAGACCGACAGTTTCACTGCCTAAATCAACACCTTCATATAGTTTTTGGGCAATTTTCATAGTTTTTGCTGGTGCAAAACCTAGTTTAGTTGATGCAAGTTGTTGCAAAGTTGAAGTTTTAAATACTTCTCTTGCCGCTTTATTCTTTTCTTTTTCTGTAACTGATTCTATTTTAAATGACTTAGATAAATTATTTAAAATTTCATCTGCAACTTCTTCACTAGGGATTTCAATATCTTTGCCATGATATTTTTCTAAAATTGCTTTAAATGATGAAAAGTCCGCTTCGATAGTCCAATATTCTTTTGGCACAAAAGCTCTAATTTCTCTTTCTCTATCAACAATTAATTTTAAAGCAACACTTTGCACACGACCAGCAGACTTACCACCAGTTTTACTTTGCATAAGCTTTGATAATCTAAAACCAATAATTCTATCAAGTATTCTTCTAGTTTCCCCACTTCTAACTAGATTCATATCAATTTTACCAGGATTATTAATTGCATCAATTACAACATCCTTAGTAATTTCATGAAACACAACTCTCTTATATTTATCATCAGGTATTTTTACCTCATCATAAATATGCCAAGATATAGTTTCTCCCTCACGGTCTGGGTCGGTTGCTAGATATACCATATCAGCACTATTTACTTCTTTTTTAATATTAGCAACATCCTTAGTTTTACCCTTAATTATGACATAATTAGGTTTAAAATCATCTGATACATCAACCCCTAAACCAAATTTACCGGTTGTTGCTAAATCTCTAATATGTCCTTTACTAGATATTACCTTATAATCTCCACCTAAATATTTTTCAATAGTCTTACTCTTTGCTGGAGATTCCACAATAACTAAATTTTTCATCTATCCTCCTAGTACACTACTTTGTGTATCAACACTAGCATATGTTTCTTTTTCCGCTTCTTGCTCTTTCAACGCATTATCTAAATAAGTATAGTAATCATTTTGAATTATTAGACTACTTATTTGCATCTTATTAGTTATTCGCTCATTAATAGCTCTAATTTCATCAATAGTATAACTATCCTCAACATAATAAGTTATTTCACTTGTTGCGGCATTGTAATACACTTTATCATTCTTCCAAGATCCATCTGCAAAAGCAACTATATTTAAGTATTCATCACTCAACACATCACTTCCCATATAAAGTCTCGGATCATAATCTAAATTAAATAAATTAGCAATTGTTGGTGTTAAATTAACATATGATGTATACTTATCAATTTTTTGTGCGTCTATTTCACTATTATAAATTACAAGTGGTGTCCTTTCTCTTTCATAATCATCTAAATTATAATCTAATACTTGATTAATAACATCGTCCTTTAAACCATAAGGATAATGATCTCCAAATAAAACTATTACTGTATCATCAAGTATTCCTGATGATTCTAATCTTTCAAGTAAAATACCTAAAGCATTATCTAAAGTTTTAAGTTTAGACATATATCTTCTTAAATCCATAGAATAATCTGTATCTTCAGTAATTGATAAATATTTATCACCTTCTACACTCGAAACATTATAAGGTTGATGGCTAGATACTGTAGTTAACCACAACATAAATGGTTCTGTTGTATCTTCTAAAGTAATATCCATCGCTACATCCATAAAATCTTCATCACTAGCCCAATTACGATATTCATTATAATAAGGAATTCCTAAATCCCCTACACCATAATATGCTCCACTACCCATATTGGCATGAATTATACTTCTATAATAATAAGCTTCTGTATAATCATGCATACTTGATGTTTTATAGCCGGCATTATTAAACAAATTAAATATAGAAGTATAATATTCATTTCTTCGATAAATATTTGCAGTACAATTATTTTGAATAGAATAAAGTCCTGTCATGGCACTAAATTCATTATTACCTGTTGCACAACTATTTCTTGGTGAATAATTATTAGTAAAAGCTAACCCTTCACTATATAGTTTATAAAAATTAGGATATAAATCAGGATTTATAAATATTTCATTTACAGATTCCATCATAATCATAATTAAATTTTTACCTTCAAAAAGACCTGTATATTCATTATAATCAGTAATTGTACTATTAATTAAATAATTACTTATCATATTTAGAGTTTCATCAGTTTCATTTTCTATTACATCATGCCATAATGTATCATCAAACTTTCTATCAACATCAAAACTTATATTATCATCAGTTGCATCAAAAATATATGCATCTGGCATTTCAACATATAACGATTTAACATCTAAAAATCCAAAAGTTATTACTCCAAATTGATTTATTGCTAAAGATGGAATGCTCGGATACTTAAATAAATCTTCATTACTTACTGTTTGCAAATCATCTTGAAAAGCACTATTAACTAAAGTAGTGCGATATACTAAACCTAAAGCCACCAAAACTAAAATTGTAGATATTGTTCTAATACCAGGTTCATACTTAATATGTCTTTTTAATACAAATTTTTTATTTAACTTTAATTCCGTAAATTTATCTAAGAAAACATAATATAAAATTAGTAAAATAAAAGGAATGAAAATCAAATAAAATTTTGGTAAAAATGAAAGTAAAAATTCTCTAACATAATCTGTAACTGCTCCAAGTTGACTTGATGAATTAACTGAAGCATAAACACCAATAAAATTATTAAATCCCATTTGAAAAAAAGCATATACAGTGTATACTAAAGATATTAATACCACAAAAAATTTACTATATTTTTTATTCATCCAAGATAAAATAAAACTAGTAATTAAAGCAATAAAATTAAGACCAATAAATATTCTCAAAAAAGCAATATTAAATACAGGAATATTACTAATAACACGGAATAATATTTCTAAAACGGTCATAAATACAAGTAAAATAAAATAATTCTTAATAAGATTATTGTTTAATAGTTTCTTCATGTTTCCTCTTTTCTATTATTTCTTTTACAGGTTTATAACTACACCTATAATTATCTAATATACCATATTTTTCTAAATTTTCAAGATGTTTTTTTGTAGGATATCCTTTATGATCTTTAAAACCATACATTGGATAGAGTTCATCTAACTCATACATCATTCTATCTCTAGTTACTTTAGCAACTACACTTGCTGCTGCAATAGATTCTGATAGGGCATCACCATGAATTATTGCTTTATAATTAGGAATATCTAAAGGCATTGCATCAGTCAAAATAAAATCTGGTTTTACTTTTAAATCTTCGATTGCTTTTAACATTGCCAGTCTTGATGCTTCATAAATATTAATTTCATCAATTGTTTTAGCATCAACTATCCCAATGCCATAACTTATGGCATCATTAATAATTATATCATAAAATTTGCACCTTTTCTTCTCACTTAATTTTTTAGAATCAGTTAGCCCTTCCAAATAATAATTTTTAGGCAAAATTACTGCTGCAGCAACAACTGGGCCCACTAAAGGTCCTCTTCCTACTTCATCTGTCCCTGCAATTAATTCATAACCTTCATTATATAACTTTTTTTCATACACAAGTAAATCTACATCTTCCATTGATCAAACGTTACTCCTTTTATTTTACCACTAACAACATCATGATATATTCTTTCACTAACCCGCTCATAATCAACTTCCCCCTGTTTATATGCTCCAATTTTTTTAGCAATTCTCTCAAATACTACCAAAGGATCTTTATCCATTTCTATATTATATCTCTCTTCTAATTTTTCTGGATAATAATTTTTTAAAAACGATACTAAATATCCCCCAATATCAGTTATATTTAGGACATCCATTTTAATTGATCCCGTTGCTGCTAAACTTAAGGCTTCTTCATTATCATCTAGTTTTGGCCATAAGATTCCCGGAGTATCCATTAATAAAAAACCACAATTAGTCTTAAGCCAATTAGTTTGTTTAGTTACTCCTGGTTTATTAGAAACTTGAGCTACTTTTTTCCCCGCTAGTTTATTAATTAAAGTGGATTTGCCAACATTAGGAATACCTATTACAGCAACTCTAATTTCTTTTTCTTTTAAACCTTGACCAAGTCTTTTATTCTGCAAACTTTTCATTTCTTTTTTTGTAATATCAACTAACTTTTTATAATCATTATTATTAGTTAAATCCATAGGAACAACAATAAATCCATGTTCCGTATATTGTTTAATCCATCTATTAGTTACCTCTTTATCACATAAATCCATTTTAGTCATTATTATAATATGAGGCTTATCCTTAATTAAATCATCAACATTCTTCATTTTTGATGATAGAGGCATTCTTGCATCAATAAGCTCATAAATACAATCAATCAATTTTATATTTTCTTTTAATTCTCTTTTAGTCCTCGCCATATGCCCAGGATACCAATTAATATTATTTTCATTCATAATTTTCGCCTTCTTTCTTATTATGTATATTTTACTTTCCTTATTTCTTGCTTTTTTTCTCTTTCCAGTTCTTTTAAACTCTTCTTAGGTGTAGGCATTTCTTCTGGCATCATGCCTCCGATATCAGCAATGGCTTGTCTTACCTTTTTACCAACTTCATAATGAACATTTTTAGCATTATTTTCACCTTGGACTTTATCTCTTAAAAGCTTTTGTTTTGTTAATCTTCTTTGATAGAATCTTTTTTCGTCTTCTGTTAGTAAATCATGTTCTTGTTCTGTTATTTCCTGTTTCCTAGTTTGAATAGCAAAATAAGATTGACCTAAAGCAACAACCTCTTTACTAGGATCAGCATTTTGCACTATCAAATAACACATGTATCTAGATAATTTATAATCTTTTATATTAACAATAGCATTATTATTCCTTTTTGACAACTTGTTGACCTCAACAAGTTGTTCATCTACATTAAATCTAAAATTGTAACAAGATTCTTTTGCTTTATCTAAGACCTTTAAAAAATTTCGCCATTCTTTATATTCCAATACTTTTTGTAATTCACGAGCATACCAAAATTCATTGCCATATTCATCAATATGTTTAATATCTTCAAAAGTTTTACTAGTATATTTATTAACATTTTCTTCCATTCTACCCTCCCTTATAATATTATTAATTTTATCACCGTCGGAATTTTCGACGGAAGTTTTATTGATTATCTCTTTCTATAAATCTTTAGTTATTATTTTCTAATTCCTTAAGTTCTATATTCATAATTTCTAAATAATCTTTCTCAGCTCTGGTTAAATGTTTTTGCATATATTTATCATATTCGGCATGCGCTTTTTTTAAAGCCTCTTCATGTGAAACAATTCCCTTTGTTTGCAATATATCATTATGTGTCATCTTTAAAAAACTATCTAATTCATTAACCCAATCTTGCATAGTCATTGTTTTTCTCTTTAAAGCATTTATTTCCGCAATATCAAGATAAGCCGACACTAACCGGTTTAAAACTTGTAGTTCTTCGTGTGTTAAATAGTTTTTAGCAATTTCCGTTTCTCTTCTAGTTGGCATATCGCCTTTAAAGTTCGTAAGTCCTATGTTATCCTTACTACTATCAACTCTATTATAAACTATTTCAGCAGCAGTGTTATTTGAAACTGCATAATGCATTTTATTTTGAACAGTCTTAAAAAAATTAATTGTAATTTCCTTTTTCGGATTATAATCAATTGATGTGGCATATATATCTAATATCTTTCTCCAAAAAACTTTTTCACTTGATCTTATGTCTCTTATTTTATCTAAAAGTTCATCAAAGTATGGATCATTACCATTATTTTTAAATCTTTCTACATTTAAATTATATCCTTTTACTAAATATTCTTTTAATTTTTCATTCGCCCAAATTCTAAATTTAGTTCCCTCACTAGATTTTACACGAAAACCAATAGCAATTATCATATCTAGATTATAATAATTCGTTGGCTTTGTAGAAAATTCGGAATTTCCGAATTTTCTCATAGTATTTGTTTCCAATAATTCTTGTTCTAAATAAATATTTTTTATATGTTCATTAATTGTCGATTTAGCTTTATTATATAATTTACTTATTTGTTCTTGAGTAAGCCAAATATTTTCTTCTTCTAAAATAACCTCAACTTTAATATCATTACCCAATTCATATATTAAAATATTATTTTCTTTAGCATCTTCTTTTTTGTTTGTACTCACAAATTACACCTTCTTTCTTCTTATAAATTTAATTATCTTAATTATCAGTAACCGAGGATTTCTCGATAACTGCATTATATTCTTTATTTTTAAATCAATTACTTTCTATATTACTAGCATATTGCGGTAAATTTGACGGTATATCACAATCATTTGTTGGTATTCCTTTAGTATCAAGTATTTTCATTAATGCAACACTTAATGCTGCATTTTGCACTAACCTTTTACGCATTTCAATAATCGCATGAGGATTATTTACATCTATATCATCTATTTTTTGAATTCTTTTTCTAAACATTCTCCGCCATTCTTCAATATTCCATTGACCGTTATATTCTCCCCATAAATATTCTTCTAATTTCCTAGCAGCAATTATAACCTCCATGATTTGTTTTTCTTCATCTGTTAACATTTTCTTCTCCTTAATATTTTTTAGATGAGCACTTTCTATTATATCATCTACCAATTCATTTTGTCTTTATTTTTTTAAATATTTTTTAAGCTAGTGTAAAATAATACACTAGCTTAAATCCATTTCTAAAAATTATTGACTTTATTAAATTGTAAACTTGTTTTTTAGTAAAAGATTTATCAACCCCACCTACAATATAACAAGCAAACTTTAATTAGTCAATAAATTTTCAAATTAATTATTCATGATGTTCTTGTAATTTACCTTTGGCATCTACTCTGGAACATCATGAACTTGGTAACATCGCAAAAGATTTTTTGAGACTTTGGTTTTAATTAAGCTGAATTCCGCCGAATTAAAATTTTCATTGCTTAACACCTCCCAAAATTCTAAAAATTCAATAGTTTCATGATTACTCATCTATTGAATTGGATATTTTAGAGTTAAGCTTTTTTTATTTATTATTCATGATGTTCTTGTATT
>UREA01000026.1 GCA_900546715.1 uncultured Mycoplasmatota bacterium
AAATGGCATCTCGTGTTGCTAGGAATTATTGGATTATATTCCCATTATGGATAGCATCACTGGCAGTTGCTGTTACTGATGTTGTAGCGGGTATATTTGATATTGAACTAAATATATTCTGGCTACTTGTATTACAATTAGGTTATACCTGGTTAGTAAGTTTACTTGGAACCAAAAGAATTGGGGAAAGTAAATGGATAGTAAACATTGGAACATTTTGTAAAATATTATTCATGGTTGGTTTAGGTATTTTAGGTATTTATGTATTCATAAAAACTGGTGAAAGTGCTAACCCAATAGAAAGTGCAATGGACTTACTTCCTACAATGGATCTTTTAGGATTATCATTCCTATCAGTAATTATCTTTAACTTCCTAGGTTTTGAAGTTGTAGCTACATTTGTAGATGATATGGAAAATCCAAAAAGAGAAATTCCTAAAGCTTTAATCATCGGGGGTGTATTAATGGCTTTATTCTATATTTTACCTGCAACAGGTGTTAATATTGCCATGACTCTAGAAGAAGCTGAAGCTGCAGGAATTACTGATTCATTCTTAATATTACTTACAAGAATTGGTGTTAATGCCGATATAACTAGAGCAATCGTAATTATTGTAGGGCTTATGTTTATTTATACAATGGTTGCTAATATTGTTTCTTGGTCATTTGGTGTTAATTCAGTTGCTAAATATTCTGCTGATGATGGCGGGCTTCCTAAAGTATTTTCTAAAACTAATAAAGAAGGAGTGCCTTATATGTCATCAATTATGAATGGTATAGTTGCTAGTGTAATTATTATCATAGGAATTATTCTTGGTGAAGTATCCGAAAGTGCTAGTAACTTATTCTGGACATTCTTCTCACTTAGTTTAGTTACATTGCTTATCAGTTATATTCCATTATTCTTGTCATTTATCAAACTTAGAAAAACTGATAAAACTGAAAGAGTATATAGAGTACCTGGTGGTAAAGTAATAACTGCTCTAATGGCATATGCTCCATTCGTTCTTTTAGTTCTTAGTGTAATATTTACATTATTCGGAGATTTTTCAAAAGATTACATAAGTTCTAATATTCCATTAATAATTGGCGTAGTAGTATCTGTAATTATTCAAGAAATCTTAGCAGCTCGGGTTAAAGAACCTAAAAAGAATTAAAGGAGATAAGCATGAAAAGATTAGATACATTACCTATTGATGATGGCTTTAGAATGCCAGCGGAATTTGAACCACACCGGGGAACTTATATTATTTGGCCAGAACGCCCAGATAATTGGCGTTTTGGTGGAAAACCTGCCCAAAAAGTATTTGCTGAAGTAGCTAATACAATTGTAAAATATGAACCAGTTACAATGCTAGTTTCTTATGAACAATATAGTAATGCTAGACATCATTTAGATCCGCGGGTTAGAGTCATCGAAATGAGCAATAACGACTCTTGGGTTAGAGATTGCGGTGCTACATTCTATGTTAATGATATAGGAGACTTGCGGGGAGTAGTTTGGTTCTTCAATGCTTGGGGTGGTTTAGTAGATGGCCTATATTTCCCTTGGGATAAGGATGATGCGATTGCCCAGAAGATGTGCGAGCTTGAAGGTGCTGATAGTTATCGTCTTGCAGATTTTATTTTAGAAGGTGGTTCTATTCATGTTGATGGCGAAGGTACAGTAATGACTTGTGCAGAAACTCTACTTCGTCCGGAATCCGGTAGAAATGTACCAAACATGACTAAAGAAGAAATCGAAAAAACTTTATGTGATTATTTAGGTTGTAGTAAAGTTTTATGGGTTCCGGAAGGAATTTATAACGATGAAACTAACGGTCATATTGATAACATTTGTAATTTTGTTAGACCTGGAGAAGTAGTACTTGCTTGGACTGATGATGAATCAGATCCTCAATATGAAATTAGCAAAAAAGCTTTAGAATATTTAGAAAGCGAAACTGATGCTAAAGGTCGTAAGTTAAAAATTCATAAAATGTATACTCCAAAACCAGTATTAATTTCAGAAGAAGAAAGTGGTGGAGTAGATGCAGTTGAAGGAACTCTTCCAAGAGCAGTTGGGGACCGTCTTGCAGCATCATATGTAAATTACTATACTGGCAATGGCTTTGTAGCAGTTCCGGTATTTGGGGACCCTAATGATGAAGCAGCGATTAATTTATTAAAGGAATTATATCCAGATAGAGTAATCGAACCAATTTATGCTAGAGAAATCCTTCTTGGTGGAGGAAACATTCACTGTATAACGCAACAAGTTCCTAGATAAAAAGAGCATTTTGCTCTTTTTTTATTGAAGTTTATTTATTACTTTTTCTAACCATTTTTCAGTATCAATAATTGATTTTATATTTACTCTTTCTTTAGTAGAATGAGCATACTTAATCTCTGGTGCAATAATAGCTATTTCTAAATCCTTCTTTTTTTCTTGCAGGAAACCCACTTCAACTGTAATATGATCTTCTTTAATTAAAGATTTTTTATTATTTTTTTTTAATATTTTAATTAATTTAGAATTCTTATTTGTTTTAAATCCCGGTTCAAAATTTGTTTGTTTAACTTTATAATTATATATTTTACCATTATTAATAATTTTTTTTAGCATTTTATCTTTACTTATATTATCACTACTTCTTAAACCAATTTTAAAAATATTATTATCTATTACTCCTAAATTATAAGAAGTAACAATAAATTTATTTTTATAATAAATATTTTTAGGTAATTTTAAAATACTATCTAAATATTCTTTTGTATTACGCATTACTTTGTTTTGATATCTTACTTTATTTATTTTTATCTTTAACTCTTGATGTTCTGTTTTATATTTATTTAAATTTTTTAAATTTATTTTATTAATATTAAAATAAGCTAAAGCATTACTGGGAATAACATTATTTTTAGTACCACCCTTAAAACTTATTAATTCGCCAGATATTTCTTTTAAAATACTTGCTAGTATTAATATTGCATTATCATGAAATTTATCAATATCAGCTCCCGAATGGCCTCCTTTTAAACCAGAGACTTCTATTTTATAAGTATTATTATAAATACTCTTTTTCACACTAATTCTTTTATTTATTTCTAAATCATAGAAAGCTGCAGTTTTATTAATAATAGTATCTTTATCAAAGCCATCTAAATTAATTAAGTATTTTCCAGTAAGTATAGATGCATCAAAATTTTTAGCACCACTCATATCTACTTCTTCAGAAGTTGTAAATAACCCTTCAATATTTGCATCTACTTTATCAAACATCGCAAGAATAAGAGCAATGCCAATACCATCATCAGCCCCTAAAGTTGTGCCATTTGTATAGATATATATCTTATTCATTTTTACAGGTACCCGTTTATTTTTAAAATCAAAATCATTATCACTTATACAAATCATATCTTGGTGTGCCTGTAATATGATCGGTGGTTTATCATTAACTTTTTTAGTAATTAAGACATTATTAAATTTATCTTTATAAAATGTTAAGTTTTTCTTTCTAGCAAAATCTTCCAAATACTTAATTATTTTATCTTCATGTTTACTTTCTCGATAAATTTTAGTAATTTCTAAAAAATATTTAATTGTTCTATTCATACTAATTATTATTGAAAAAAAGCTTAATTTTATACTATAATAAAGACGAGGGATGTATTATGAATATATTAATTATTGAAGATGATAAAGTATTATGTAATGAATTATTTACTTTACTTAAAAATAATAATTATAATCCTACGATATTAAATGATTATAATGTAGAAAGCATTTTAAAAATTAATCCAAATTTAATATTGCTAGATATTAATCTTCCAAATATAAATGGTAAAGAAATACTAAAGAATTTAAGACTTAAAAGTGATATACCTGTAATTATGCTTACTAGTCTTGATAATGATCTTGAAGAAGTAACTAGTATTACTTATGGAGCAGATGACTATATTACAAAACCATATAATCCTACTATTTTACTACTTAGGATTAATAATATTTTAAAAAGATATAAAAGTAAAATAACAACTTATCAAGATTTAACAATTGATATTAGTAAAGGTACTATTAGTAGGGAAAATAAAGAAATAGTTCTTACAAAAAATGAAATGATTATATTTAATTATTTACTTAATAATAAAAACAGAATTGTTTCTCGTGATGAATTAATGAGTGAATTATGGGGTAATTTTGAGTATCTCAATGATTCAGCATTAACAGTCAATATTTCAAGACTTCGTACTAAATTAAAGGAACTTGGATATGATGATTTAATTGAAACAAGGAAAAAAGTGGGGTATATATTAAAATGAAATTTACATCTTTTTTAATGGATAAATTATTTGCTATAGTGCTATATTTAGTTTTTTATAGTATTATTTATTTACTTTTAATAGCTTTTAAAGTAGATACTAGTTTAATTATTGCTATAACCATACTTTTTGTTTTATTTGGCCTTATCACTCTTTGTTGGGAGTATTTTCGTAAAAATAAATTTTATAAGACTTTAATTAATAATGTTAATTTACTTGATAAAAGTTATTTAGTTTTAGAAACACTTGAAAAACCTCGGTTTTATGAAGGCATTCTTTTTACAGAAATCATGTATAAAATTAATAAATCAATGCTAGAAAATGTTAAAAAATATGAACTAATGACTAAAGATTTTAAAGAATATATTGAACTTTGGATTCATGAAGTAAAAATACCTATTCAAGCCCTAGAGTTAATGCTTCATAATAAGAAAAATTCTAAAGAATTAAGAGAAGTTAAAAGACTTGAAGGTTTTATAGAACAAGTATTATATTATGAACGAGGAGAAAATGCTAGTGAAGATTATTTAATTAAAGAAGTAAATTTAAAAGATGTTATTAAAAATGTTGCTTTAAGAAATAAAGATACATTACTTGAAGAAAAAATTAATTTAATAGTTGATGATACTAAAACTACAGTTTTAAGTGATGCTAAATGGTTAGAATTTATTATAAATCAAATAATTAGTAATAGTATTAAATATAAAAGTGAAAATAATAGTTATATTCATATAAGTATTAAAGATGATAAAAATAATACAACTTTAATAATTGAAGATAATGGTATAGGTATTAATGCGTCTGACTTACCACGAGTATTTAATAAGACTTTTACAGGTTCAAATGGTCATAATAGTACATCATCAACTGGAATGGGCTTATATATTGTAAAAAACTTATGTAACAAATTAGGTCATGATATTGATATTGCATCTACTAAAGGAAAATATACTAAAGTATTAATTACATTTTATAAGGAAAAAGATTTAAAAATGTTACAAAATTGTAATGTTTTGATAGATTAAAATAGCGATTATTACTTAAAATTATCTTATAATTATCGTGGGTGATGAATTAATGGAAAATATTTTAAAAATAGTAAATGTCGAAAAGTATTATGGATCACGCTCTAGTTTAACTAAAGCAATTGATAATATTTCTTTTGATGTACAAAAAAGCGAATTTGTAGCTATTATGGGAGCATCAGGTTCGGGTAAGACAACACTTTTGAATTTAATTTCAACGATTGATAAGGTTACATCTGGGCATATTTTTGTAGCGGGTGCTGATATTACGAAACTCCATGGTAATGAATTAAATAAGTTTCGAAGAGAAGAATTAGGTTTTATCTTTCAAGATTTTAATTTACTTGATACTTTGACCGCCTATGAAAATATTGCTCTAGCTTTATCTATTCAAAATAAAAGTTATAAAGAAATAGATTCAAAAATTAAAGAAGTAGCACAAGATTTAGATATTACGAAGGTTTTAAAAAAGTATCCTTATCAAATGAGTGGGGGAGAAAAACAAAGAGTAGCAGCAGCAAGAGCTATAATAACTGAGCCTAAAATAATTTTAGCAGATGAACCAACTGGAGCTTTAGACTCTAAAAACTCTAAAGGACTACTTGAGTGTTTAACTTACCTTAATAAAGAACTATCAGCAACTATTCTAATGGTTACACACGATGCTTTTACAGCATCATATGCATCAAGGGTTATATTTATCAAAGATGGCAAAATATTTAATGAACTAAGAAGGGGACATGATTCTAGAAAAGTATTTTTTGATAAAATAATAGATGTTGTTACCATTTTAGGGGGAACTAATAGTGATAACTAAATTATCTTTAAAAAACATTAGTAAAAGTTTTAAAGATTATGCCATCTATTTTTTTACTTTAATTTTAGGTGTTGCCATATTTTATGTATTTAATGCTATAGATAGTCAAACGGTTATGATGGATGTGTCAGCATCAACCAGAGAAATAATTAAACTGATGACTAATATGCTATCAGGAGTAAGTGTATTTGTTTCCTTTATTTTAGGATTCTTAATAATTTATGCTAGTCGGTTTCTGATCAAAAGAAGAAATAAAGAATTTGGTATTTATTTAATACTTGGTATGAGTAAAAGAAAAATATCTTTAATTTTGTTTTTAGAAACATTATTTATTGGTATTATTTCTCTAGTGGTAGGATTACTTATTGGATCGTGTTTATCGCAGCTCATGAGTCTACTTGTTGCCAACATGTTTGAAGCGGACCTTACCAACTTTAGCTTTGTCTTTTCTAAAAGTGCTGCTCTAAAAACATTACTTTATTTTGGCATAATGTATTTAGTAGTAATGCTATTTAATGTTATAAATATTAGTAGATGCAAATTAATTGATTTAATTAATGGTGCTAAGAAAAGTGAGAAAATAAAACTTAAAAATCCTTATATATGTACTCTTGTATTTATAGTAGCTTGTATAATGCTTGCGTATGCATACTATGAAGTAACTGTTAAAGCTGATACTCTTACAGCAGGTGAAATATTTGTTCCAATAATTCTTGGAAGTATCTCAACATTCTTAATTTTTTGGTCCTTATCAGGTTTAATCATTCGCACTCTAATGAGTATGAAAAAGCTTTATTACAAAGGGCTTAATAGTTTTATAATCCGTAATTTTTGTAGCAAAATAAATACAACTGTATTTTCAATGACTATCATTTGTCTTATGTTATTTATTACAATTTGTGTTTTATCTTCTTCATTATCGATTAAAAATTCAATGACTGAAAATTTAAAAACTTTAGCTCCCATGGATATTGAATTATCTAAAACTATAAATATTCCAGAAGATAATCTAGAATTTAGTACCGAACAAAAAATAGATTCTCGATTTTCTGTTAGAGAAACCCTAGCTAATTTAGATTTTGATGTTAATACTTATTTTACCGATATTTTAGAATTTAATGTCTATGCCACCAACGATTTGACTATTAGTGATACTCTAGGTGCGTATTTAGAAATTGCTAAGGAAAGCTACCCGTTTTTAATGTATGATACCGCAGAATTAATGTTAAAATTAAGTGATTATAATAAAATAGCTGAGGCATTTAACTTAGATAAAATTACTCTTAATTTTAATGAATATGCTATTATTGCTGACTTTGATCAATGGATAATGATTAGAAATGAAGCACTAAAAGAAAATACTCCAATAACTGTTAATAATAAAACTTATTATCCCAAATATAATGAATGTATAAATGGTTTTATTGAAATGACTAGTAATCATATTAATATTGGCATAATTGTTTTACCGGATGAAGCTTTAACTGATGATTTAATAGAAGCAAATTATTTAATTGCTAATTATAAGAGCGATGATAAAGATACTACAGAACAAATGATTATGGATCTTAATAATCATCCTTATGCCAAAAACACTACTTTAGAAGGTTCAACTAAAATAAGTATTTATGAAGCAAGTGTTGGTCTAGGTGCTCTAGTTACTTTTATTGGCCTTTACTTAGGAATAATATTCTTAATATCTAGTGCAGCAATTTTGGCACTAAAAGAACTATCTGAAAGTAGTGATAACGCCTATAAGTTTAATATGTTAAGAAAGCTTGGAGTAGATGATGCCATGTTAAATAAAGCCTTATTTAAACAAATAGCTATATTTTTCCTATTCCCACTAGTACTTGCTATAATTCACTCTATATTTGGTATTATATTTTGTGATTATATTCTGGCCACTTTTGGGGATGAAAAACTACTTGCATCAATTATTATGACTGCTATATTTATTGTCATAATTTATGGCGGATATTTCTTAATTACTTATGTATGTAGTAAAAATATTATAAGAGAATAATAAAAGAAACTGTGTATTGCAGTTTCTTTTAAATTTCTTCTCTATCAATATTTTTAGTAGTTAAAGTATCTTTAGTTTGTTCGTTATAAAAAAATATTTTATATCCACATTCATTAGCAATTTTTTCTATAGTTTCAAAACTAGGATCACGCATTTCTTTTTCATATTGAGAAATTGTGTTTTTAGCATATCCAGTTAATTTCCCTATTTGTTCTTGACTTAAATTGTTTTTTCTTCGCATTGTTCTAAGTATTTTTCCTACCATTATATGTTCACCAATTAGATTATCTCATTTTAAGAACCAAATTACTTGACTTATCTCATAATGAGTACTATAATTTAAATATATAAAATATCACAATATGAGAATAAGGAGTGTTTATGAAGAAAAGAGTATTAATTGGAGTAAGTAGTATATTTGTAATTGCAATATTTGCTATTATATTATCATTAACTTTATTTAAAAGTAATGATAGTGTTATATTAAGTGATAATGATAATAATAAAAGCTTTATTAACAATTCATTTTTAACATTAATGTTAGAACAAAGTGATGGCTCGTATCAAGAAAGTACCACTAATACTTGGCCAAGTGGTAATTATGCTTTTAATAGTGAGTTAAGTAGATGTGAAAATGGGGGAGAACTAAGGTGGGATAGGGAATTAGGCATAGTAGAATTACTATCTAATAAATCAGATGCTTGTTATGTGTACTTCGATTTATATAATGTTGTACAAATTACTAATGTAACAGCATCAACTACATATAATAGTGTAACACTAACAATATCAGGAGAAGCAGGAGAAAATCCAATAGCAACATATTATTTTAGTATGGATGGAGGAAGAAGTTATGAAACAAGTACAAATCCAACATATACCTTTAGTGGATTAAATTCTAATATAGAGTATAATTTTCAAGTATATGTAGTAGATACAGCAGGGTATGAATCAAATGAATATACATTAAGTGCAACAACAGATGCATATGTAAATCCAGTAGTAAATAGTGTAACAGCAACAAATGTAAGTAATGATTCAATAACAGTAAGTGTAAGTGCATCTGCTGGAACAAGTGCAATCCAAACATATTATTATTCAATAAATAATGGAAGTTATACAAGTAGTAGTTCCAATAGTTATACATTTAATGGATTAAGTGCAGGACAAAGTTATAGTATAAGAGTATATGTAAAAGATACTAATGGAATAGATTCGAATGTATACCCATTAAGCGTTCAAACCGATGACATACTGTTGCTAGCAGATTACATTAAAGGATTATATATAAGCCAAGGAGCAAATGGAATATATTATCACACAAGTTCACTAGCAAATAGTGCAGGAGATAATTCATATAGATATTCCGGAGCGAATCCAAATAATTATGTATGCTTCGGGTCAAATGCAAGCACATGTCCAAGTGATAATTTATATAGAATAATAGGAGTGTTCGGAAATGAAGTAAAACTAATTAAATCAACAAGTTATGGAAGTGATGCATGGGAATCAGATTGGCAAGGCCAAGGAAACACATGGGATAGTAGTACAAAACCAGATATATATACAACATTAAATAGCACATATTTGGGAACGCTAAGTAGTACATGGCAAAATAAAATAGCGACACATGTATTCAAAGTAGGAGGAATGGCTTGGAGTCGAACAAATACATCAAAACAATATTACAATGTAGAAGTAGGGAGTAACTCAAGTAGTACAACAGATAGTATGAAAATAGGTCTAATGTATGTAAGTGATTTTGGCTTTGCAGCAAGTAATAGTTATTGGGCAACGGCATTATATAATTACTCTTCAGCAAAAAGTTCCAATTGGTTAGCTGGATTATCCGAATGGACTATTTCCCGCAGATCTGACCTTCCGAATAGTGCGTTCCTTATGTACAGCACTGGTAATGTCGACAACAACTATGTCCGCATGGGCGCTGCGGTGCGGCCGTCCTTCTATTTGACATCTTCGACAAGCTATGTCAGCGGATCCGGAACAGAATCCGACCCAATTCGCATAAATTAAGGAGAAAAGTCTTTACTTTTCTCCTTCTTCTAACATTGTTGTTATAAATATTCCATAACCACTACTTGGATTATCTATTACTACATGAGTTACAGCACCAATTATTTTCTCATCTTGAATTATCGGCGAACCACTCATTCCTTGAACAACCCCACCAGTTTTATCTAAGAGTTCTTCATCGGTTATTTCAAATGATATATTTTTAATTTCACTTGTTTCATTAATACTTATTATTCTAATATCATAGTTGTTAATTTCTTCACCATCAAGAACTGTTTGAATGTAAGCATCACCAACTTTAACTTCATCTGGTGTTGCAACTTCAAGTAATTCTTTTTCTGGTAAAGTTGCATCATACATACCATATATTCCAACATTAGTATTCTTTAGTATTGTCCCATAAGTGGTATCATAATAAAATTTAGCATTTTTACTCCCCGGTATACCACTAGCACTTTTCTCAATACTAGTAATATAATTTCTAAATATTATACCGCTTTTTATTTCCACAACACTACTTGTATTTGATTCAACTATTTCATGACCTAGAGCCCCGAATACTTTGGTTGCTGGGTCAATGTATGATAGTGTACCAATACCTGTAATAGAATCTTTTACATATAAACCAGTTTTATAAACATTATCATCTTTGACTAATTCAAGTACACTAGTTTTTTCTTTGCCGTTGCGATTATAAGTTACTTCAACTTCCATATCACTAACATTATCTTCAATTACTTTGGTTAGTTCTTCAACACTTGAAACTTCAATGCCATTAATATGAGTTATGTAATCACCAGATTTAATCTCAGGATTACCCTTATTGTATTTACCATTTATCTGGTAAAATCCTATAACCATTATGCCATCTGAATTAATCTCTATACCTAAGGTTTCTCCTCCAGGTATAATGTAATCTGAATAAGCTAGAGCAGAGGTTGGTAAAAATAAGAGTAAACTAATAAAAAATAATTTTAATTTCTTCATATAACCACCATTTCCATAATTATTATGGTATTTTTAATATTTATTAGTAAACCAATAATTGGTTACTACCAAAAATTAGAAATTTATTGTATAATAATTAAAGAAAGAAGGTAATTTATGAAATTTATAGTTAGTAAAGAAATATTTGATGATATTCCAAATGCTTTATTTGGTGTAATTATTGCAAGAGGAATAGATAATCATAAAAGTTATGATTGGATAAAAGATATGCTTGATGAAAGTATAGAAGAATGTAAGAAGTTTTATGAAGGAAAAGTCGTTAAAGAAAGTGCTCCGATTACATATTACAGAGATGCTTTTAGAGCACTAGGAATTAACCCTAATAAATTTATGTGTTCAATTGAAGCTTTAGTTACAAGAACTGTTAAAAAAGGAGAAATGCCTAATATTAATACATTGGTAGATTTAGGTAATGCTCTATCTTTAAAATATAATATTCCTTTAGGTATTCATGATATTGATCGCTTTAGTGGAGATATGGAAATTAAGAAATCTACTGGTAATGAAGATTTTATTCCATTCGGAGGAGAGACGGTAGAACATCCAGATAAAGGTGAAGTAATTTATGTAAGTGGCACAGATGTTAAAACTAGAAGATGGACATGGAGGCAAGGTGAAAATAGTAAAATTACCGAAGATACAACTAATGTTTTTATTCCTCTAGATGCTTTTTTAGAAAATAAAGAAGATATGTTAAAATTACAAAGCGAATTTGCAGATATTCTAAAAAATAAACTAGGTGCTATCGTTAGCATTGGTATAGTTGATAAAGATAATAACGAATTTGAATTTTAATTCAAAATACACTATAACTCCAAAAAAATCTATAAATTTAAGATTTTTTTGGAGTTATAATCATCTTTAGACATAATTAATTGCTTTTTGTAATATTAAATGTTAGAATATAATTCTATATGGAGGCATTTTATGGAAAGCTTTATTAATAGCCAAATAAAGGAACTTACTAAAAAGTATAAAAACTTACAAAAAGACCTACTAACTAGTAAAATAAATGCTAATCAAGTAAAAATGAAAATAGATAGTATTGAATCTTTTAATAAGAAATCAAGTAAGTTTAAAGCGGCTTTAGCTCTAACTTTAGCTTTGGGAGTATCATCAACTGTTGCAGATCTAGCAGTAATAAATAAACTTAATAGTAAAACTTATTATAAAACAGATGTTGCTATGATTAGTGAAGATGAAACCTTTTTCTTAGGAAGTGACTTTTATCCGGAATTTCCTGGCAACGAAAGAATTGAGATTGTTGAATACACTTCTTGGGAAGAAGTGCTAGATTCTAGTTTTTTAATTTTTAGAGATGACTATACCCCTAAATATCGGAGGGATATTGTAGATATGAAGATGTAGAAAAAATAGAAAATGGTATAGGGGCAGATTACTTTGATATGGATATAACCGATTTAAATGGTGAGGTTAAAGATACAATTTATTCTTATGCACCCGAAAATTTAGATGAAGTTAAAAGATTAGTTATTAGATATTTACAAAATACAGATGATACAACTTTAGTTTGGGATACAGATGGTGCAAATGGCTTATTTTATATATTACTTGTGTTATTACCACTTTTAACTGGTTTCGGATTGTATAAATCTATTAAAGGATTATATGAATTAAGTAAAAATAAAGCTTTGAGAGAGACTCTTTTAAAAGATTTAAAAGAGTTTGAGGAAAATGTAGTATTATATGATTTAGAGGCAAAAGATATTGCTGATAGTATAATAGCATTATATAATAAATATGAAGATATAATAGAAGATGAAGAAGTTATAAATACAGCAATTAAATTAATAAGAGAAAAAGAATAATTGGGTGATGTTATGGCTAGAACACTAAAAGAATTTGTAAATTATAAATTTAATAAATTAAAACATATTTACTTAGGAATTGAACATGATGAGGAATGTATCAAAGCAGAAATAGATGATACAAAACATCAAGTAACATATATCACGAGAAACAAACAAGATGTTAGAAAATGTGAGAGGCTTATGGCAATCACACTTACTTGTGGTATAGGACTAGGAATTGTAGAAATATTAGTTTTAGATAAAATAAAAGAAAAAAAGTTATATCATACTTATACTGAAACACTAAGTGAAGATAATAAAACTACTTATGATGAAGATTATCAAGATAAGATAGATAATGGTAGTGAAGTATATTTAATAGAGTATGAACCATGGCAGGAAGCATCTGTTAATAATACATTTGGAAAAAAACTTGCTACTAGCTATGAAAAAAATACTTATTTATATGATGTATCAGATTATGATTATGAACTTTTAAGTGATTATTTAAATATTGATTTAAGTAATATAAAAAAAGAATTGATAGATAGTGAAACTAGATATATATTACCAGAAACTTATTATAATAAAACTATTTGGGAAGTAAAGAGGATAACACAACCTAATTTAGATGATTTTTTAGTAGTTAATGAATCTCTAACGGATTATGAAAAAGGACTTTTTACTATAATATTTATTATTAGCCTTGGAGTTCCTGCCATAATTACCTTTTATTTACTGATAATAATAAAAACAATTATTCCTAATATAAAAGAAAATAAAGAGTTACAAGAAAAGTTACTAAGAGATTTAGAAAAACTAGAAAAAAGACTAAATAATACCCAACTTGATAAAGAAGAGATATTAGGAGAATTACTAGCTATTAAAGATAAATACTTAGATTTAATTGAAGATCAGGAGTTTGCCATGGAGTTAAATAGAACAAATTGACAAACTCTCTTTTCTGTGTTAGAATAAATTTCACTAATTGAAAGGGGAATTTTGGATGAATACCGAAGAATTATTTAATATTGAATTAGGAGTTGTAGCTGATTATATTAGTACTTTGAAGAAAAATAGCAGTAAGCAAGATGCTTATTTAGATAAGTATAATGCTATTAATGTTGCCCACTATAAAGAAATGCTTAATGCTCAGGATGATGAAGAGAAAGAAAAAATTAATATTAAGTATACTAAAGAACTTACTAAGATTGTTAAAAGTAAAGATATATACTTTGATAGATTATTAGTAGTTAGTAAATTCATAGTTAGTACTTATACTAAAGAATTAATTCCTGAAAATAGAGTTCAAGATTATGTTGACTATTATACGGAAACCTTATCTAAAGTGAGTATTATGGGTAATACTGATACTTTATTTAGGGCTATATTAATAATTATTTTAAATGAATTATTTTATTATGATAATTCAGAAGTACTCGATTATATTTATACTAATGAAGTGTTAATGTCTTATTTAAATGAAGCTATAATTGCTTCTTTAGAACCATATAAGTATGAAGATGATTTAAGTGAAGTATTAAAAAATATTGAAGTAAGTGATTATGGTTATATAAATATGGATATATTCAATTATTTAATTAAGAACAATAATGTTTTTAAATCTAAAGTAAATACTGAAGCAAATCAAATCTATACCGGAGTAAGAGTAGCAGAAGAAGCATTAGCTGAATTAAATGAAGTTAAAGAAAAATACTATCATGTAAAGAGGAAAATCAATAAAGAAGCATCTGCTTTAGCCCTAACAGCCATACTTAGTACAGCAATTGGTTTGCTCGGATATGTTGTTGTTAAAAGAAGTCGTGATAAACTAGCATACGTTACAAGTATTGAAACTCTAGATGAATCGGGAGAATTAGTTTTATCTAATAGTTATTTAGATAAAATTGATGGTGGAACTGCAACTTATGTAATAGAGTATACTCCTTGGCAGAGAGTTAATAATGGCTTTATTCGTGATGCTAAAGCTTATGATGTAACATATATCAGTTATGATGATTTAGCAAAGTATTTATTATTAGATTTTGCAGCTTTAGGAATTATTCCAGATAGTTTCACAGAATCAAAAGAATTATTAATGCCAGAAGATTTGTATGAAAGCGATATAACAATTGTTTCAAGACTTAATCAAGAAAATAATGCTAAAACTATTCATACTGAAGAAGAATATAGTAATGCTGAACAAATAGGTTTAAGTTTATCAATTGTAGCTTTAGTTACTTATGCAATATTTAGTATTACTAAAAAAGCTCTTAATATTAGAGATTTAAGAAATACTATATTAGATAATGAATTTACATATAAAGAATTAAAAAGTGATGTTTTAACAATTTTAGATCAATATAAAAATTGTAATCGTAATATTGCAAAGTTAAAAGATACTTTTTATGAATTTTGTCAAAAATATGAATATTTGATTACTGATGTTAATGTTTTAAATAAATATAATGTCATGAAATTAGAAAGGTCTAAGTAATTGTGGAAACAGAAATTAAAAAACAAGTAGAAACTTTAAAGAAAGCTTTAGAAAAAAAAGAAACTGCACAAGAATACATTGTTAAAACACATACTGGATTAAAAGATTATAAAAGTGATGTTAATGCTGAAATTATTAGTAAAATAATTCCTTTAGGAATCAGTCTATGTTGTTTATCATCACTTTTAGCTATAAATGCTTGTTTTTCTAAAATTTTAAGATTTACAACAACATATGATACAACAGTAAATACCTTTGATACTATTAGTGGTTATAGCATATCCGAAGAAGAAAGAGAATGCATTAAATCTGGTGAAGAAACATTGTTAATAGAATATGAACCATGGCAAAAATATGGAGATCATTATACTAGAGATTATATAGAATATGATGTATCAAGTATTAAATACTCTGATTTAGCTCAATATCTATTATTAGATTTAGAACAATTTAATATTAATGGTAATCAAAAAACAGAAGAAAAAGATGAATTAGAATCACAAGATTTATATGAAGGAGTAAAATATTCGGTAGTAAATAGCATTCAAGATAAATTTAGTAAACATACTAGAGAAACTCCCGAAGATTCTGAAAAATTAGTAAACTTCACTAAAATAATGCTTATTCTTACATTTGCATCTACAATACCTATTGCTATATCTTTTTCCTTAAGTAGCAAATATTCATTCGAAAATTTGAGAAGTAGAAAAAAAGAAATAGAAATTGATATGAAAAACTTATTAGAAAGATACAGGGAAGTAAATAGAGATATCACTAAAATAAATAATGAATTAATAAATTTATATGCTAAATATGGCAATTTATTAGAAGATTCTAAAAATGAATCTAATAAATTAATAAGGGGGAAATAATTATGGATAGTAAAAGATTGTTTAATGATACAGTTCTAGAACTTAAAGCTAGAATTGAATCATATAAAGAAAATGGCTTTGAATATGAGTCTTTAGAAAACTCATTAGAAGACATTATTAAAAGATGTGAAAGTGATACTAAGATAGTTAAAAATGGGCCTTTTATGGCAGAAGAAAAAAGTAAAAAATATTCTAAATATTATAGTGAATTATTAGATTTAGTATATTCAAACCAAAAAGAATTTGATAATTTTATGTTTTTAATGTTTGCTAAATATATTAAAAGTGCAAGTATTACTGTAGAAAACTTAGATGAATATGTAAATAGTGCTATTAGTTATTTACAAAAATGTAAAGATAATATAAGTACCAATACAAACATTGATACTGTATTTGATTCTCTACTTGATTTAATATTAATGGAACTAACTATAAAGAATAATTCTAGTTTACTTGAGTATATTAAATGTTTTTCTGAATATTGTTACTTCTTAAATAGAGTAGCTAGTAAAAGGGTGAATAATTTAAATGAAAAAGCTGTAAAAGCAATATTAAATAGAGAAGGAGCAACTGGAGAACTATTTCCTTATATTGAAGATGATATGTTAATGCTTATGGTAAGTAAAAATACACCATTAAGAGACAGTATATTAAAACAAGTTGAGGCATTACATGAAAAGTTAGAAGAAGATGAAGATAGAAAGAAAAATGTAACTTATCATATTGAAGAAATCAGACGAGTTAAAGAATTAAAAAAAGATGCTATTAAATCACTTGCTATATCTTTAGGTTTAATAGTAGTGCCTATAAGTATTGGTGCACTTCTTTATAAACCAATGTTTAAAACTGAAAACTATAATACCGTAGTTGAAGAATATAGTATTAATGATGGGCTTAATACACATGATGAAGTAATGAGTTTAGTTAATGAAAATGGAGAAGAAACATTAATATTAGAATATGAACCATGGGAAGAATATAGAGTTGTATTTGTAAGAGATTATAGGGAATATGATGTATCACACATTGATTATGATGATTTAGCACAGTATTTATTACTTGACCTACAAAGATTAGGGATAAATTATACAGAAAATAGAGAATATAAAGATGCTTTAGCTCCAGAGGATTTATATACCGATAATGAATATGTAGTTGCTAGTTACACACAAGATTTAGATAATCCTATAATAAGTTATGACTTTAGTGATTCTAATGATAGTGTTTGGTGGGTCTGTATAGTCGCAATTCTTACAATTTCTTGTGGCATTTATGGATTTGGTAATTTCCTTGTGAGTATTAGTGATTTAAAAGATTATTTAAATGAGGATAAAGAATTAAAAGAAAATCTGGGTTATGATTTAAAAGAACTTTTAAATAAATATGCGGAAGCTAATAGAGATATAAAGAAAATCCAAAAAGAATTAGTAGCATTTTATGATAAATATAAATTTTTATTAGAAAAGAAAAAATATAGAGAGGATTATCAAGAATTAACAAGAGAGAGATTATGAAAGATTATACATTTTTAGTAAATAAGGACCATTTACTTTCTAGTGATTATGTACCAGAAAATTTAGTGATAACTGATAATAATGAAAATAATTTTCATGATTATAAAGATGCTAGTTTAAAACCTATGATAAGTGCTGATATAATGCCTTATTTTGAAGCATTACAAAATGCAGCATTAGATGCTGGTTTAAGAAAAATTATTGTTGATAGTGGATATCGTTCTTTCGAATATCAAAAGGTTGTTTTTGATAAATCTGTTGTTGAAAAAGGAATAGATGAAACTTTACGTTCAGTAGCACTACCGGGATCAAGTGAACATCAAACAGGACTGGCAATTGATGTTGCTTACATGGATAATGGTGTTTATATTGAAAAAACTAGTGATAGTGACCCAGAAATTAAATGGTTAAAAGAAAATGCTCATAAATTTGGTTTTATCTTAAGATATCCTGAAGAAAAAGAAGATGTAACTGGCTTTAAATATGAATGGTGGCACTATCGTTTAATAGGTGTTGAAATGGCTACAATTTTATATTCTGAAGGGATAACTTTAGATGAATATCATAGAAAAGTTGATATGGAAACTCGTTTAGGGAGGATGAAATAATGCAAAAATATTTTGATTTATTAATACTGCAATATTTAGAAAGTATAGGGGAAGTAAAGCGTCATTTAGATAGTGTTAGTGTTAAGGAACTGGCTGACTTTATTGAACTTAGGCAAACACAAGGAAGACTTTATTTACAATTTCTTTATGAATTAATTGGTCAAGAAAATATTAATGAATATGGTATTGAAGTAAATAAAGGTGGACTTGATACTATAACAAATAACACACCAATAGCAATGATTAGTGAATATCCCTATGGTTTATCTTCTTTAAAAAAAGTTACTAATGGTACTTTTCTAGTTCAAAATGGTATGCCTAAAATTAAATATTCAAATGGTAATACCGAACCAATTTTAGAATATTTTAATTATATAACTCAAAATCCTTATAATAAAGACCATATTAAAGGATTAGATACTCTTCATAATTTGGGGGAATCGATTACTTTAGGTATATATGGTAGTGTTAGTGATTCTGATATTCTTAAAAAGAAAAGAGAATTGTCTTTTCTTGAAGACAGATTATTTGAACCATTCATAAGTGAAGGAACAACTCTCGGAGATAATTACTTTTATGTAGTTACTTCTAAACCAAATATTAGAACAAGAAAAAAGTCTGATTAATTTTCAGACTTTTTATAATGCTTCAATTTCATTAGTTGTTACATTTACTGGATTATTAGCATTTAATATTTCATCAGCTGTACTCATTTGTGGTTTACCAATTAAAGCTGCTTTAATATCTTCATCGTCTTCTCCAAAGTCATCTTCAACATCAATAACTCTAAGAATTTCATCAATACTAGTTATACCAGCAACAACTTTTTCCAAACCATCTTTAAGAAGGCTTGTTACATGTTTATCATAAACCAAATGTCTTAATTCATTTTTCCTAATATTATTAGTTATAGCATCTCTAATTTCTTGATTTAATACAAGTACTTCATGTAGAGCGGTTCTACCAGTATAACCATTAATACATTCACTACAACCTTGAGGTGTATAAATAGCATCAACTTCTTTATTTAATACTTTTCTAAATAATTCTTTTTCATAATTTGTAGTAGGTCTACTAGCTCGACATTTAGGACATAACTTTTTAACTAATCTTTGGGCAATAATACCAGTTAGGGCCGAACCTAGTAAATAACGTTCAACTTCCATATCTAGTAATCTTTCAATAGTATTAAGAGAGTTATTGGTGTGTATTGTTGATAAAACCAAGTGCCCAGTAATTGATGCCCGAACTGCAATACGAGCAGTTTCATCATCACGAATTTCCCCAATCATTATGATATCTGGGTCTTGACGCAAGATACTTCTTAGAGTATTACCGAAAGTAAGACCAATATCACTCATAACTTGTACTTGATTAATACCAGGTATTTTCATTTCG
>UREA01000027.1 GCA_900546715.1 uncultured Mycoplasmatota bacterium
TCTGAGTATGAAGGTCACTCTGGTACTTTAGGTGCAGGTGGTAATACTGGTAAACATTTTTCTAGTGGAACTGCATATGCTAATGGCGCTGGCGGCGGCGGCTGGTATGGTGGCGGTGGTTCAGGTCATTATAATGGACAATCGTCTGTAAGATTTACTGGTGGTGGCGGTGGTTCAGGATATGTATATACTGAATCGACTGCATCATATTATCCTAGTGGATGTTTATTAGACGCTTCATATTATTTACAACAAGCAAGTACTTATGCTGGCTATACTTCTTTTGCAGCACCAAATGGAGATACAGAAACTGGACACAGTGGTAATGGCTATGCAAAGGTAACTTATATAGGTGAAAGTCTAGAATAGAGGTAAAATGAACTGTAAAAGATGTGGAAAACCACTTCCTAATGAAGGGGTAACTTGTAAGTTTTGTGGTATGCTTATGAGTAGTGATGAAATAAATGCAATGCGTAAAAATAGTATTAGAGAAGATAAGAGACTTAGAATGTTGCAAGAAAAATACGCAAGTAATAAGCAAAATAATCGCGAAAATCCTAAAGAAAATAAATTGCTTGGATTAATATTTATTGTAATTGTACTTTTAATTTTAATTATAATAACCATAATAGTTAATGTAATGAATTAAAAGGGTGATAAAATTGATTCTAACATGTTTAAAAATATTTTTAGCAAGAATAGAAGATGTATCTCTTGGGACAATTAGAACTGTTCTAGTTGTTAAGGGAAAGAGTATTACACCTGCTGTTGTTGCTTTTTTTGAGGTTTTAATATGGTTTGTTGTTGCTAGAGAAGCCCTTAATACAGATTTAGATTCTATATTAATTCCAATTTTTTATTCTCTTGGTTATGCAACTGGTACATTTATTGGAACATTTATTACATCAAGATTAGTTGATGGCCTAATTGGGGTACAAGTAATAACTAAAAGTACTAATAGTAAAATGTTAAAGGAAATGCGTGATAAAGGCTTTGGGGTATCTGTTGTTGATTTAAAGAAGACTAATGATAATCACAAAAAAGATATGTTAATAATTCAGTTAAATAAAAAGAAGTTAAAGGAATTAACTCGTGTTATTAGAACAAATGATCCTGATGCTTTTGTTGTTATTAATGAAACAAAATATGTTCAAAACGGATTAATTAAATAACTTCATAAATACAAAAATATTCATCTTCGTATAATAATTCAAAGTTGTTACTATTATTATTTATGTATTTGTATAAATTCTTATCTTTTTGAGCAATTACATGAGTAATAGCATAATCATTAATAATGTTATAATAACTATTAGTCATATATTCTGTTAATATATCTTGATATTGATTAAATTCGATAGTGTAAAGATCAGCTCGTGAGTCGATAAATACGGGGATATCTTTAAATAATAAATAACTACCATAATTATATTCATTTAATAAATGGATATTTTGATAATCTAAATTTTCTTTAATAAATTCTACAGCATTAATTGGATAATCTTCTGGAGGAATAAACTTTTTATTTTGATTATTTTTAATAGATAATAAAATAACACCAGTTAAAGTCAAAAATATTACAGTAATACCTATTTTAGAAAGTAAATATTTTAAAGTATATTTATCAATATCAACTTTAACTTTGTTAAATATATTATTTATTAATATAGCCATGATTGGAAAAATAAATATAGTATATAATGATATATGTCTATTTGAAGTAAATGCCATAAGAGTTAAACCAATGACTAAAAATAATTGACTTGCTTTAATTTTACCAATGACACTTAATATTAAAATACAAATGCTAAAAGCTATTAAAACAATCATTTGAGGTATAGATGGCGGCAAATGTTCTTTAATAAAGTTTTGGCTTTCTCCTTGCATAGTATTTATAAGATAAGTAAATGGAGTATCTCCAATTGGGGTAAAGAAACCGGGGATAATACAAATAAACATTGTAATTATTAAGTATTTGACATTTTCATTGTTTTCTATTTCTATAAATTTAAATAATGTTTTTCTTTTTAATATTTTAGATAATAAGTATTCAGCAATAAAGGGAAGAAAAATAATAAAGAAAAAGGGCCAGACAGCAACATGCATATTACATAAAAGGATTGATAAAATAAATAAGCCAATAAGATATTTAAAATGAGGTTTCTTTAGATAATTGGTTATAAAAATATATTCTAATATAAATATAATATAGCTTATTACTTGAGCTCGTGTAGCAATATACTCACTTAAAGTAAAAATACTTAGAATAGTAAAAATTAGGGCAATAAATTTAGAGTTATTAGATTTATTATTGAAATAAAAAATGAGAGTTATTAAAGTGATGAAACAGATAATATTAAATATATAAAGAGAAGTAAAACCTGATATGGAATAAATTAAATAAACTAAGGTATCATATAACCAGTGGGGATAAGTATAAGGTAGGTTGTGAAATGAAAAGTGATCTTGCATATCTATTCCATTATTTAATATTAGCTCTCCAATTTTAATGGTATAAAATGTATCATTTTGAAAAAATATGGGAGTAAGACAAATACATAAAACAATAATTATTATCATACTTAGTATTAAATATTTTTTCTTCATAACTACTCATCCTTTTTTATATTATATCATCACTATGTAGAAAACTAAAGAAAATGTTTTACAGTTTAATAAAATATGTGATATACTTTATATAGAGTAGTTGAGGTGGGATATGCAAAAATTAAGTATAAACGGTTCTGAAGTGCTCAGAATTAAATTGCGACTTGATGATATAATTGAATCTATTGCTCTTAATTTTACTAATTTAAGCAATGAACTTACAAATTGTTCAAATAATTTAAGAGATAACAATAATACTAATAGTGTAGTAATGCCAGTTGAAAATTTAATTAATAGAAGTAATATAATTAAAGATAACATGGTTAATGATTTAAAAGTATTATCAGAATTTATGGCTAGTCAAGTACAAGAATATAGCATCTCAAATGAGGAAGCGGTTGAGGCTATTAATTCTCTTATATCTTTTATGCAAACTACAATAGATTCTGGAGCTGCTCCAGTTGAAAATGCCAATGCTGGAGTTTTTAATGATACTACTTCTTTAAGTAAGGGAGAAGCAAATTATGATGATTTGCTTAATAAAATGCCTAATCAAGAACAATGGGATGTTATGAATAGTGCTCACGATTTCTTTATTGATAAGGGCTTAACAGAAGAACAAGTCGCTGGTATCTTAGGTAATGCTTGTTTGGAATCAGGTTTTAATTTAAATGCTAAAAATTCATCATCTTCATCTACTGGTTTATTTCAATGGTTAAATTCTCGTTGGCCTAGTGATTGGTCACTAGATGCTCAACTTAATCACGCTTGGGAAGAAATGCAAGGTGCTCCCTGCGGAGGTAGTATTACTTCGGTAATCGATGAATTAAAAGAATGTGAGACGGTATCAGAAGCATCTAATATTTTTGCAATATATTTTGAAGGTGCTAGTACAGATTCAGGAATTACTGCAGGTTCAGGACGAAAAAATTATGCAAATACAATATATTATCATTATAGTACATTAAATAATTAGAAAGGAGAATTTTAATGGGATCAGTTGTAATTAATAATGTTGGAAAAATGGAAGAAAGTGTAGCAAATATTGCTAGCTACAATCAAAAGTTATCTAATGATATGGCAAGTATTGAGTATATTATTACCCAAATTAATGCTAATTGGATTAGTGAAGAAGCTGATAAATTATCAGAAATTAATAATTTACAAGCTTTGAAAGATGAATTTACTAATAATGTTTTACCAGTTTTAGAAAAAGTGGTTACAACAATGAATGAATTAATTGCAGATACTGTTGCAACAAGTAATAATACTGGTAATTAAGGAGGATATAAATGAAAATAGAAATTGCAGAATTAAGAAGAATATTTACTAGAAGTGAGGATATTAATCAAGAATTAAAAACAACATTTACCAAAATAAATGAAACTCTAAATGAAATATGTGCCAATGTTAAATCGAGTGGTTTAAATGAAGTTAATGTTGAATTTACTAATTATGTAACTGAAGTAGCTAATGAACTTACAACTAATATAGATGTGATTATTGCCTTTTTAAATAGTCAAGTAGAAGCTTATTCAACTCAAAATGTTAGTACTGAACAAGATTTATCAGCTACAAGTTCAATATTTAGTAACTTAGATGTTTAGGGTGTTACATGAATGATGTATATGATATTAATTTAGATGTAAGTAAATTGTTAGAAGAAATATCTTCTTTAGCAAGTAATAATCAGTTGCTATCACATGATATTGATAGTATTGAGCATATTAGTGGTGAAATTAAAAGTAATTGGACTAATGATACTGCCCATTTTAGTGATGTAGAACAAAGTTTAGTGAAAATTGAAGAATGTATCAACAATTATAACTCCGTTATTGAACCGGTGTTAACAAAATTTGTTGATACGATGAATACTTTAGCTATTGCTCATAAAAATACGAGTAGTAAAACAGTAGAATGAATGGAGGTAAATAATGGCAAAAAGAATTAACATAAATGGTGCTGAATTAATAAGATATAAGCAACGATTAGATGATATTACTGATTCAATTTATAAGACGTTTGTTAGTTTGAATGAAGAATTAGGTAATGTAGCAAATAACTTAGTTTCTAAAGATAATAGTAGTGTTAATCCTTTAGTTGAGCCAATGAAAAATTTAATGGCTCAAAATGATCGGATAGGTTCTAGTATGTATATGAAATTACAAATTCTTGCTGAGTTTATTACTGAACAAGTAGAGGAATATAGTGTATCTTCAGATGAAGCTAAAAATTCGTTAAATAAACTAGTTACTTTAATATCATCTTCACTAAATTTAACAACTCCTGGTACAGGAGTAACAGATGCAGGAGAAAATGTTGAAGAAGTATTGGAAGAAGAAGTGCTAGATACACCAGAGGCTAATGAAAGTAATAGTGAAGTACCACCAGTTGATGGTAGTAACATATCAACTACCGTTAGTGCTAGTGATGAATATAAATTAGCAACACCAATGAATAGTACTTATGATGAGGCCGCATATAATGAAGGGGTAAATGATTATCAAGTGGCGTTAATTCAAGATAGAATGGGCACGGTTGATGCTCTAAATGATCGAATGGATGTAATAGTTAATAGTTATAATTATTATAAAGAGCTGGGATATAGTGATGAATTAATTGCGGGAATGCTCGGCAATATGTGCCAAGAATCAACATTTAATTTAGATGCAGTTAGTGCAACTAATTGTAAAGGTTTGTATCAATGGACGGAAGGTAGAGCTCCAGAATCATGGGATTTACAAAGTCAATTAGATCGTTCAGTTGTGGAAATTAATACTAGAACTGACATGAGTGGTCAAACTGTTTGGCAAAGACTTCAAATTTGTTCAACAGTTAGTGAATACACAGAATATTTTGCGGTATTTTTTGAAGGTGCTGCAAGTCGTGTTGGTGAAGTACCAGATATTGGTGCTAGAACTAACTATGCGAATGCTATGTATTATTTAATAAAAAATAACTTTAATGTATAGGGAGGAATTATGGATTACGATATTAATTTAAATGCGGAAAACTTAGCTAATAGTACAGGTAATTTAGCAACCTTTAATCAAGAACTATCTAATAATATAGAAAGTATTAAATTTATAGCCAATGAAATTAAAAGCAATTGGACTAATGATACTTTAGGTAATGATATAAATACTAGTCTATCTAAAATAAATGAATGTATTGATAAAATAAATACAGTAGTTTTTCCGGTATTGAATCAATATGTCGAAACAATGAACACTCTTGCAGTATCTGTTAGTACTACTGCTAAAAAAGAAGTATCAGTAAATGAGTAGAAATACTCATTTTTAAATTGCTAATTTTAGAAAAATAAAGTTACTAATAATATAATAGAGTGGTGGTATTAATGAACTGGCGTAAAATAATAATTGGAATAATTTTTATATTAGCAATTATTAGTGTTTTTATAATTAGAAATATTTCTCAAGCTGATGCAGCTGTCAATCTTGGAGCGGATATTGAAACTATTAGGGATGATGATGGAAGTATTTATCATATTTATAATGTTTATTTTACGATTAGTGCTAATGAAGAGATTAATCATATCGAGGGAACTTATGAAGAAATTGGCCTTAATGTTTTAGAAATTGAAAGTTCTGGCAATTTTTATGCGGAATATATTGATATGGATGAGAAATCTTTTAGTTTTATTTCTAATGATGTATATACTAGTAGTGATGGTAAAGTTTATTTTGCAAGAGTAGTTTCGCAATATGCGGATCCTGATTATACAGAAGATTGTACTTTGAAATTTAATGCTTTAAGGGATTTAGTTTCAACTAATGATGTTGATATTACTAAAAGTGCTATTACAAGTACAGATTCTTTAGTGAATTTAGATAATGTTGAGTTTAACGAAGAATTTTATTATAAAATAACTATTCAAAATACAAATAACTACTGAAGAAATACCTAATAACCCTAGTACTGGTACTAAATTAAATGTTATTTTACTTATTGGTAGCCTAATTTTAGTTGTTATTGGAAATGTTATTTTAAAAAAGAAAAATAGATTATTTAAAGTGTAAATCTGGTGTCAATGGCTAGTTAAATTATTGACACTTTTTCTTATTGTATTTTATAATAAAATTAGGCTAGAAAGTAAGCTAAACATGATTTAAGGAGGGATATTATTATGAAGACCAAAGTTGGTTATAGTGAAAATGCTAATGCATTTGAATCTGGTGTTGAAACAGCAACTATGGCAAATAAAGTAGAAAATCCTCAAGTTGGATTGTTTTTTACAAGTTGTGTTCAAGACCAAAATGAATTAATGAAAGGAGCAAAAAGCGTACTTGGTGATGTACCAATTATCGGTTGTACTTCATCGGCAGCACTTTGTACTCATGATGGATATCTAAATAAAGAAACTGGATATTCAGGAATGATGTTATTTGGTGGAGATGTAGAAGTTGTTACTGCTGGAAGTGCTAAAACTAATGAATCACCTAGAGAAATAGGACAACGTATTGCTAAAGAAGCTATAGAAAAGCGTAAAGGAGCAGATAAAGAACCAGATTTCTTTTTTATGAGTGCAAGTCCTGCAAATGAAGAAGAATATTTAAAAGGTATTCAAGACGTTATTGGAAATATTCCAGTATTTGGAGGTTCTGCTGCTGATAATACAGTTGAAGGTAAATGGAGTTTACTTAATGATGGTGAAGCATTTGCTGATGGCTGTGTTATAGCAATATTTTATACAGATGGCAAAATGGCTAACATTTATACTGGAGCATATCATGAAACAGAAAATGCAGGTATCATTACAAAAGTTGAAGGAAGTAGAACATTAGTTGAAATCGACCATGAACCAGCACTTAAAAAATATGCTGAATGGACAAATCAAAATGTGGAAGATTTAATGGGTGGAAACCTACTTACTGCAACAATTTGTGCACCACTTGGAGTAAAAGATCCAATTGGAAAAGTTACAGCTGTTCGTCATCCAATGGCAGGAAACGAAGATCTATCAATGAATATTGGGGCAGATCTTGCTGTTAATACTGCTGTAATTCAACTTACAAATACACCAGAAGGAATTCTTAAAGCAAATGAAGAAACTATAGAAAAATTAAATAACTTAATGGGTGAAGATGTAGAATCTTATTTCTTAGTTCATTGTGGAGGTCGTCGTTTAGGTTTAGCACTTGCTAATATTGAAGATAAGATTTATCCAGAAGTTAAGAAAGCAATACCTAATAAAGAATTCTTGATGGTATTTACATTTGGAGAATATGGCCAAGGTGATCACTCATCTAATACAGTTGGTGGTTTATCACTTTCATATACTGGATTTGGAAAGTAGAATATAAAGAATAAAAAGGAGAGAAAATGAAAAGTTTAATAGGAAATAGTTGGCGTGATTCAAGCGATGGTAAAGTAATAGAAGTTAAAAATCCCGCAACAAATGAACTTGTTGATACTGTTCCGAGTTTAACAAAAGAAGATGTTGAAGAAGCAATTAAATATGCTCATGAACACAAATCAGAATGGGAAGCTTTATCAGTAGTTGCTAGATGTGAAATACTAACAAAATTCGCCGTATTAGTGGAACAAAACAAAGATGAACTTGCTAAATTATTATCAGATGAAACAGGAAAACCAATTAAGGAAGCATATAATGAAATTGCCAATATCCAAATTGGAGTTCCAGCTTATGTGGAAAAAGTTAAGCATGAATATGGCAATATAATTTATAGAGGTACAGAAAAGGGTCAAGAAAATACAATTCAATATACTATTCAACAACCTCTTGGAGTAGTAGTTGCTATTATTCCGTTTAATTTCCCAAGTGATATTTTTATCAATAAAGTACCACCTGCATTATTAATGGGAAATGCTGTTATTCTTAAACCAGCAAGTGCTAATCCACTTACTTTAACTAGATATGTGGAATTACTTGTTGAAGCAGGTGTTCCAGCAGGAGTTATTTCTGTAGTACATGGATCTGGTTCTGTTGTTGGAACAACTCTTACAAGTAGTAAGTTAGTAGATATGGTAAGTCTTACTGGTTCTACTGCTGCAGGTATTGATGCTGCTAAGAATTGTGCAGAACATTGTGCTCATAGTTCTTTAGAACTGGGTGGAAACGATGCATTTATTCTATGTGCTGATGGTGATATCGATTTAGCAGTTGAAGAAACTGTTTGGGGAAGACTTTATAATACTGGTCAAGTATGTTGTGCTAGTAAGAGATTCTTAGTAGAAAATTCTGTTAAGGATGAATTTATAAGTAAAATGGTCGCAAAAATTAAGACACTAAAGGTAGGTATGCCAAGTGATACGGATACTGATATTGGATGTTTAATTAGTGAAGAAGCTGCTATCGAAGTAGAAAAACAAGTAAATAAGACGATTGAACAAGGAGCTAAGCTTGTCTGCGGTGGTAGAAGAAAAGGGGCTTTCTATGAACCAGCAATTTTAGATAATGTAACTCGCGATATGGATGTTGCTAAAGATATGGAAATATTCGGTCCAGTTATTCCAGTAATCGGTTTTGATACAATCGAAGAAGCAGTAGAAATTGCTAACGGGTCTATTTATGGTTTATCTGGTTCAATTATTACTAGAGATTTCAATAAAGCTATAAAGGTGAGTGAACAAATGGAATGTGGGGGATTTGTAATTAATGGTGCAAGTTTCTTTAGATCATTTGAACAACCTTTTGGTGGTTGGAAATATTCAGGAATCGGTAATGAAGGAATTATGACAACTTTAAAAGAAATGTCTAGAACCAAAACTGTTATTTTAAAAAATGTTACAAAATAATTAAAGAGCAAGATGTGTTCTTGCTCTTTAATAAATTAAGGAGGAAATTTATGTTTGATTATAAAGGAAGAGTAGTAGTAATGACTGGAGCATCATCTGGTCTAGGTATGCAAATGGCTAGAGGGTTTGCTCATCAAGGAGCTACACTCGTTTTAATGGCAAGAAGAATTGAAAGGTTAGTTGACTTTGCTAAAGAATTAGAAAGTATGGGGGTGAGTGCTTTACCAGTTAAATGTGATGTTACAAATGTTGCTGATGTAAATAATGCAGCTAAAGTTGTTGAAGAAAAATTTGGTAAAGTTGATGTTTTAGTCAATTGTGCAGGAAGTGCTAAGAATAATGGGGTACTTAATATGACTGATGAGGAATGGAAGTTTACTATAGATACTGATATGAACAGTGTATTTTATGTAACTAGAGCATTTGCAAATATCATGAAGAAAAATAATTATGGTAGAATTATCAATATTGCTTCAATGTACGGAATGGTTGGTAATATGGCAATGGATACTGTTGCATATCATACAAGTAAAGGGGGAGTTGTAAACTTTACTAGAGCAGTAGCTGCAGAGCTTGCGAAATATGGTATTACTTGTAATGCAATTTGTCCGGGATATTTTGATACAGAACTTACTCATGAAACACTTATAACTGATGAATTTACAGCTTATATGAAAGCTACTGTACCAGTTGGAAGATATGGGCATGCTGGTGAACTTAATGCTGGGGCAATATTCTTAGGAAGCGAAGAAGCTAGCTATGTAACTGGTGTCATACTACCAATTGATGGTGGATATACTTGTGTATAAAGGTTAATTTGAAATTAACCTTTTTAAATGTCCTAAATTATGTTATACTATTACTGTAATTTTGTAAAAGAGGTGTTTTATGAATTCAAAATTAAAGCCATCTGAAGAAAGAAGATGGGAAAAATATTATCCAGAGAATGTTAAAAATTTTGATTTTCCCAGAATGAAAACTTATGATTTAGTTTATGAAGAAAATAAAAATCGTAAAGATAATATTGCTTTGGAATATGAAGGTACTAATATAAGCTATGGGGAATTCTTTGATAAAGTTGAAGAAAAAACTGAATTTTTTCACGATTTGGGTGTTAAGGAAAATGATATTGTTACTTGTTCAATGTTAATGAGTCCTGAATTTGTCTATGATTGGTATGCTTTAGGAAGATTAAATGCTATAAGTAATTTAATTGATCCTAGAACCAGTACTAATGGTATTAAAGAATATTTAGATGAAGCAAAATCAAGTGTAGTTATTAACACTGATATATTTACATCTAAATTAAAAGAAGCTATCACTACTCAAGACATTAAAGTAATAAATTATTCTCTTAATAATAGCGCGACTAAAATGCCCCTTTTATTAGGAGGTATCTCTTTAGCAACAGGCCTTTATAGCAGCATTTTAGGTAGAAAAGATAATAGATTTATAAATTATCAAGATAATTTAAGTATTGGTAGTGTAGAGATTCCTGATTACCAAGAAAATCAGGCTTTAACGATTGTTCATACTGGTGGTACAACTGGAGTACCTAAAGGAGTAATTTTATCACATGATAATTATAATGCTATGGCTTATGAATATAAATCATCAGGCATTGGTTTTGCCGAAAAAGATCGATTTTTACTAATTATGCCACCTTGGATTTCTTATGGTAGTGGCATGCTTCACATGAGTTTAGTTGTAGGAATGAAAGCCACAATTATATCTAAATTAGATTCAAAGAAAATGCCAAATTATTTAAATAAATACCAACCTCAATGGTTTGCAGGTGTTCCTGCTCATTATAAAATAGTAAATGGTAGTAAATTACTTGCTAAAAATGGAGTCTCTTATATAAAAGGATGTGCTGTTGGTGGAGATGCCATGTCTTCCGAATTGTTTTTAGAAAGCGAACAATTTTTAAAAGAAAATGGAGCTAGTAAAGGTGTTAATCCGGGTTATGCTTTAACTGAAGCAACCTCTGCTTTTGCAGTAAGACAATTAGAACCATATAAACCAGGCAGTGTAGGTATTCCTCTTCCTGGTTGTACTGTGGGAATATTCAAGTTTGACGAGGAAACAGAAACTACTAAAGATGAAGAGCTTGATTATAACATGCGAGGAGAAATTTGTTTAAGAACACCAAATCAAATGTTAGGATATTTTAATAATCCAACTTTAACAGAGCAAGTTTTAAGAAAACATAAAGATGGATATATATGGATTCATACCGGAGATTTAGGTTACATTGATGAAGATGGTATTCTTTATGTTGATGGTAGAATCAAAGAAATGATCACTAGATATGATGGCTTTAAAATTTATCCATTTTTAATAGATAAATTAGTTAGTACAAATAAAGCTATATTTGCCTGTAAAACTGTTGGAGTTCCTGATAATATTCATGGTGTAGGTAATTATGCTAAAACATATATTGTATTAAAACCAGAGTATGAAAATCAAGAAAAACAAATAATTAAAGAAATAAAAGAAGTTTTACAATATTGTTTGCCAAGTTATTATACCGAGGGATTAAATATAGAAGTGACTGATGAATTACCAATCACTTCTGTTGGTAAAGTAGATTTTGAAACATTAAAAGAATTAAATGAAGAAAAAGAATTAAAAAGAGTAAAAATAAGGAGTTGATAAAGTGATTATTGGGGTTACTATGTTAATAGTAAGTTTTCTATACTTATTACTTACAGGGATAATGTATTATTCTAAACAAAGAATAAATAATGAAGAAAATAACATTTATAATTATCTAATTATTGCTGCTTTTTTTGGCATAGTATTAGAATTAACATGTATATTAACCGTACCATATCAAAATAGTATTCCTATATTAAACGAAATAGTCAATCGCCTATTTTTAATATATATTTTTACATGGACATTTTTATTTACTAAATATATTATTTTAATATCATTTAATAATAAAAAACCAATTTCATTATATATAATAGAATACCAAAAAACTCTTAATAAAATTTTAAATATATTCTTTATTATTGTAGTTCTTATTTTATGTATAATACCTTTAGACTATTATTATGATGGTACTTATGTTTATTCTTTTGGTCCTGCAACAGACTTTTTATATATTATAATTGCTTTATTAATAATATCATGGTTATTTTGTTTAATATTAAATATTAAAGAAGTCGGTTATAGAAAATATGTTCCTTTATTTACCTTTATTTTTGGAGCAATAGCTAATTTAATTGTTAGAGAAATTAATCCTGGTATTCTTTTAATTACAGTAACTCAAACATTTATTACAATTATGATGTATTATACCATTGAAAACCCTGATGTTAAATTATTAAATGAACTTAATTTAGCCAAAATCCAAGCAGAAAAATCTAATCAAATAAAAAAAGAATTTTTAGCCAGTATGTCTCATGAAATAAGAACACCTCTGAATGCTATTGTAGGTTTTTCTACTCTTATAAGTGATGCTGAAACTTTAAGTGAAGCTAAAGAAAATAGTAAGTATTTAATAGACTCTGCTAATACCTTGCTTTATATGGTTTCAAATATCATTGATATAGCAAGCTTAGATGTTGATGATACATCAATAAAAGAAGAAAAATATAATTTAAAAAATGTGATTAATGATATAGCTAATTTATATAAGTATAAATTAGCAGAAAAGAATTTAGAATTAAAATTAAATATAAAAACTCCCGATGTTTTAGAAGGAGATATTGATAAAATAAAGAGAATAATAATTAATTTAGTAGATAATGCTATCAAATATACAAATGATGGAAAAATTAATTTAAATGTTAATTCCAGTATTAAAAATCGAAAATGTCATTTAGAAATTGTAATTAAAGATAATGGTAAGGGAATGGATAAATACGTTGTTAATCATTTATTTGAAAACTTTACTAGAGCCAGTGATTATAAAGATAGTGCTACTGCTGGTTTAGGTTTAGGCCTTGCTATAACCAAAAGATTAGTTGATATATTAAATGGGGAAATAAATTGTACATCATCATCTAGGGGAACAACGTTTAAAATTAAATTAACCCAGAAAGTAGGTGAAAAATGAAAGCGTTAATTGTTGATGATAATTTATTAAATATTAAGGTTGCAGAAAAATTACTAGAACATTTGGGAGTTAAAGTATCTAGTGTTATGAGTGGCCAAGAATGTTTAGAAAATGTCGTAAATAATAAATATGATATTATATTTATGGATATAATGATGCCCGAGATGGATGGAGTAGAAACGTATCAAAAACTAAAAAGTATCGAAGGTTTTAATACTCCCATTATAGCCCTAACGGCTGATGCTGGTATTAATGCCAAAGAAAAATATTTGAGTCTTGGTTTTGATGCCTACATTTCTAAACCTATAGATGTAAATTTATTAAAAGAAACAATAGAAAGGTATCAAAATGGAATTAGTTAAACTTTGGTATAAATATCTAAATAGATTTATAAATAGTGATGAATTATTAAAAGCATTACAATATTTAGATTTAAATAAATATACTATTGATACTAAATCTGAAATAAAAAGATTAATAAAAGATATAAAAAAAATAAAAGAAGAAATACCAAATGAATTTGATGAAGTTGAAGAAAAACGATTAGAAAACATTAATTTCTTTTTAGATAAATTAAATGAAATTGATAAAAATAATTGTGATAAAGAAGCATGGAATATTATTAGTAAAAAAATAGAAAATTTAAAAAAGGAAAAATTATTAGTAAGAGATGGTGGGGCGCTTTATAATTCTATATTAGAAAAATTAAATAATTGTTATTCCATATTTAAATATTTACATAGAATGACTGATTTAGAATTATTAGAGTTTTTAACAGAATATATCAGTGTACCTATACCTCTAAAAATAGATGAAAATAAATTTTTAGATTTAGTAGCAGTTGGAATAGAAAATGACCAAAAAGAATCTTTATGGCGTTTAGCATTTACTTATGAAAATAAACATTTTAACTATAATAATATAATAAATTATTTTATCAAAGAAAAAGATATATTTTATATAACTGAATCTTTATATGCTTTTAAAGATAGTATTGATATGAATAGTTTATATGATAAATTAATTAAATTAAATGATAAAGAATTTTTAATAAAAATATTTACACCGAATATTATGGAATTACTTGATAATAAAGATATTGATTTAATGATTAAAAAAGGTATTAATAATAATATATTAAATAAAGAAGAAATAGAGAAATTACAGTCGTTCAAGCATTAGTTTTTGCAATTTTCTTTAATTTATGGTAAAATATATATCACCAAGCGGGTGGTTGATATGGAGAGAAAAGTTCATTTAATTAGTTATATAGTTGTAAGTATTACAGTTATTTTGTGTTATACAATTTATATTGGTTTTGATACTAGCTATTCTTTTAGCGAACCTGAGAATAGTGTTGCTAGAATTAGTTATGAAGAGGCAATTAGTGAAGATGTCAAATTAATTCAAGATCAGATAAATTATTATCAAGATTATTATAATGTGACTATAAATTTAGTTGATGATATAAATTTATCAGATAGTACTTATGATATTGATTTAGTAAATAGTAATTATAGTACAATTGAAGCGCTTGACTTATTAGGGGATTATTTTAAAGTATTTAACAAAGATTTTTTTAATAGATTTTATGAAAATAATATGAATGGCCTTAAAATTTATTTAGCTAGTGATATTGATAAAAGTGGTAATAGTTATGGTAATTCAGAAATTGTTGGATTGTTTTTTAAACAAAATAATTCATATATTATTGTAATAGATATTAATAGTAATGAATCACTTGCTAAAATAGCTTTTCATGAAACTATGCATGCTATCGAAGAGTATTTAAGGATTAATAATGTTTATTTTAGAAATTGGGATAGCTTAAATCCTTATGGCTTTAGCTATAGTGGTAGCTATAGTACTGATGCTTATAGTGATGTGCTTGGAAATAATACTAATCGTAATAATGTTTATTTTTTAGATAATTATGCTAGAAGTAGTGCAGTTGAAGATAGAGCGAGAATGTTTGAATTTATCTGTTTAGGCAATGATTTTTCAAGATTCCCAAGATTATATGAAAAAGCTAATTATTTAAAAGAAGTTATTTTTAAATATTTTCCAGAATTAAGTTATTCAAAATATTTAGGATAATTATTGAAATTTATTATATGTAAGTGTTATCTGTATTCAGGAAACACCTTTAATACAATGTATATATATCATATTATTGACGGAGGAATGCTTTCTACCACCTCTGCGGTCGATCGAAATGCTGTTAGGCCTGTATTTTATCTAAATTCTGATGTAACTTATACTTCTGGAACAGGAACGCGAGCTGATCCCTACATAATAGGAATGTAATATTCCTATTTTTTAATGCAATAAACTTCATTTTATGATAAAATGATATTGGAAGTGATTAATTTATGAAAGTAAGAACAAGATTTGCACCAAGTCCTACAGGATATATGCATATTGGAAATTTATGAACAGCTATATTTGAATATTTGCTGGCTCGTAAATATGATGGCGATTTTATTTTGAGAATTGAAGATACTGATCAAGCAAGAAAAGTAGATGGAGCAATAGAATTTATTTATAAAACTTTAGAATTATGTGGTTTTAAGATTGATGAAGGGCCAATGAATGAAGGAGATTGTGGTCCATACATTCAAAGTGAAAGAAAAGAAATCTACAAAAAATATGCAGAAGAATTAGTAGAAAAAGGTAAAGCCTACTATTGTTTTTGTACGGAAGAGGAATTAAATGAAATGCGTCATAAATGTGAAATGCGTAATAAGCCATTTATGTATGATGGTAGATGTTCAAAACTTAGTAAAGAAAAAATAAAAGAAAATTTAGATAAAGGCATGCCTTATGTTATTAGACAAAAGATGCCAAAAATTGGTGAGACTTTAGTTGAAGATGTAGTTTATGGCAAGATTAAAATAGATAATAGCATTTTAGAAGATCAAATTTTACTTAAAAGTGATGGTTTTCCAACTTATAACTTTGCTAATGTTGTAGATGATCATTTAATGGGGATTACTCATGTAATTCGTGGTAAAGAATATTTAGATCAAACCGCTAAATACAATTTGTTATATGAAGATTTTGGCTGGGAAAAACCAACATATATTCATGTTGCTATGGTTCTAGGGGAAGATGGAACTAAATTATCAAAAAGAAATGGTGATGCTTCATTTATGGATCTTTATGATCAAGGATTTTTACCAGATGCTATAGTTAATTATTTAGTATTACTTGGTTGGAGTCCAAACATAAACGGGGAAGTATTTAGTATGGATGAATTAATAAATAATTTTGATGAGACAAGAATTAGTAAATCAAGTAGTCAATATGATGTTAAAAAATTAGAATGGTTTAATCATCAATATATTAAAAATATGGATAATGATGAATATTTAAATTGGATAAAAAAATATTTTACGAGAGATATTTCTTCTAAGAGTGATGAATGGGTAGATAAATTATTATTAATTTATAAAGATCATTTAAATTATGGTAGGGAAATAGATGAAGTGACTTCGAACTTTTTTGTTGATAAAATAGATATTAAAGGTGAAGAATTAGAATTCTTAGAAAGTGATGAAATAATACCTAAAGTAATTGAAACATTTAAAGAAGAAATTAGTAAAATAGATGATTGGAATGTTGAGAGTATTAATCTAGCTATTAATAATGTTAAAGAAAAAACTGGTGCTAAAGGTAAACTTTTATATATGCCAATTAGAATTAAAGCTAGTGGATTTATGCATGGACCAGAACTTGCTGATACACTTTATTTGATAGGTAAAGATACAATAATAGGTAGATTATGAAAAAAATAGTTAATATCATTGTTGTTTTAATAATTCTTGGAGCAATAGGTTTTGGAATTTATAAATTATTTATTGATGGGGAAAAATTGAATAGTTTTTATGATAGAGAAGTTACTTTGAATGTTTGGGATCAAGTAAATGTATCTGATGCTGTTACAGTTAAACTGATTAGTATTAAAGATGAACGATGTTTGGATGAATCTTGTGAAAGAGAAGGACAATTTCTAGCAAAATTTTTAGTGTTTAATAGTAAAAAAGTTACATATATTGAATTAGGTGAATTAGAACCTAAAGAAATTACCATCGATAAATTAAGTTTGGAGTATAATATTGAACTAGTTGATGTAAGTGATGATGGTAAAAGTGCTACGATTAAAGTTAATGAAGGATAGGTGTTTATGAAAATTTATAATACTTTAAGTAGGAAAGTGGAAGAGTTTGTACCATGGGATGGAAATAATGTTAATTTTTATACATGTGGTCCAACAGTATATCATTATGCTCATATTGGTAATATGAGAAATTATATTGGACATGATATTTTGGATAAGACTTTAAGATATTTGGGATATAATGTTACGAGAGTTATGAATATTACGGATGTGGGTCATTTATCTAGTGATTCTGATTCAGGTGCGGATAAAATGGTTAGTAGTGCAAAACGCGAAAATAAAACAGTTATGGATATAGCTAGATTTTATACTGATGCTTTTTTTAAAGATTTTGAACTACTTAATAATAGAGTGCCTGAAGTGGTGAGTCCTGCAACAGCTAATATTGAAGAATATATTAAAATAATTACGAAATTACTTGATGACGGTTTAGCTTATGAAGCCGGTGGCAATATTAATTTTGATACAACTAAATTAGATGATTACTACTGCCTTACAAATCATAAGGCTGATTCTATGGTTGTAGGAGTTCGTGAAGGTGTCGAAGAAGATGAAAACAAACGTAATCAAAATGATTTCGTTTTATGGTTTACTAAATCTAAATTTGATGATCAAGAATTAAAATGGGATAGTCCATGGGGTGTGGGTTACCC
>UREA01000028.1 GCA_900546715.1 uncultured Mycoplasmatota bacterium
AATCCCCATAAATATGGGAATTTTCTCTTTTAATCTTATTTTGCACCTTTTACGGGAACTTTGAATTTAATTCAAGCTTAAAATTGTATTTATTGAAAATAATTGAATTAATTTTAATTTATTTTTAAATTGTATTAAATTTAAAATTTAGTATATTAAAAAATTTTTAATTATGATACAATATTTAGGGAGGCTTAAATGACTATAGGAATAGATTTAGATGACACTTTAATTGAAACAACTAAGACCGGTAACAAATACTTAAAAGAATTTATAACTGATAATAGTATAACTGATTATCATGATTTAAGCAAAGATGAATATTTAAAATTTTATAAAGTTTATTTATATGATATTCAAAAGTGTGCACCAATAAAAAAAGATGCTTTAAAAGTTTTAAATTATTTGCATAGTAAAAATATTAGAATTGTTTTTATTACGGCTAGAGGAACTTTAGGTTTTACAGATTCTATTCCTATAACTTTAGAATATTTAAAAAATCATGATGTTGTTTATGATAAAATAATTTTTAAAAAGAATCATAAATCAGCATCAGCTAGAAAAGAGCATGTTGATTTATTTATTGATGATAAAGAAAGGGTTTTAGATGAAATAAAAAGATTGGGAATAAGAACTTTAAGATTTACAGAAAAAAATGAATCAAGCAATCATGATACTGTTTCATCATGGTTAGATGCAAAAAAATATATTGATAATTTAATCGGGGAGGTTAAAGATGAATGATAGATTAATTGATAGTGAATTAAAACCAGAAGATATTTTTGATAAAAGTATTCGACCAGTTTCTTTAGATGAATATGTTGGACAAGAGAAAATTAAAGAAAATTTAAGAATTTTTATTCAGGCCGCCAAAATGCGTAATGAACCACTCGATCATGTACTTTTATATGGTCCTCCAGGTTTGGGTAAAACAACACTTGCTCATATAATAGCTAATGAAATGGGTTCAAATATAAAAACTGCAACTGGCCCATCAATTGAAAAAAGTGGTGATTTAGCAGCAATTTTATCAACTTTAGAACCAGGAGATGTCTTATTTATTGATGAAATCCATCGTATTCCTTCGTTTATTGAAGAAATACTTTATTCGGCAATGGAAGATTTTACCATTAATATTGTAATTGGTACAGAAGGAAAAAGCAGAAGTGTTAAAATAGATTTACCACCATTTACTTTAGTTGGAGCAACAACTAGAGCAGGTGACCTATCTAGTCCTTTAAGAGACCGTTTTGGTATTGTTAATAAACTAGAGTTTTATTCTGATGAAGAACTAGGAGATATAGTAAAACGTACTAGTCATGTACTTGATATGAATATCGATGATGATGCGGCAGTAGAACTTGCTAAAAGAAGTAGAAAAACCCCAAGAATTGCCAATCGTTTATTTAAAAGAGTTAGGGATTTTGCTCTAGTTGAAGGCACCGGCAAAATTGATTTAACAATAACTCTTAATGCCCTAGATCGCCTTAATGTCGATAAATATGGTCTAGATACAATTGATATTGAATATCTAGAAGCTTTAATTAACAAATTTAATGGAGGACCTGTTGGAGTTGAAACAATATCTACAGCAATCGGAGAAGAAATAACTACTATTGAAGATGTTGTTGAACCATTTTTACTTCAAGAAGGTTTTATTAAAAGAACAAGAAGTGGCCGTGTTGCTACCGAAAAAACTTATGAACACTTAGGAATAGATCATAACAGAAGTCTTTTTGAAAGCGGGGGATTATTTTGATTTTAGATGGTAAAAAAGTTAGAGATGAAATACTTGCCAAAATAAAGAAAAAAATTACTAAAGAAAATTTGCAAATTAAATTAGCAATTATCTTAGTAGGAGATAATGAAGCAAGTAAGATATATATTAAAAATAAAGAAAAATATTGTGAGTATGTAGGTATTGCTGTAGAAAAGTATTTGTTACCTACTGATACATCAGAATCTGAAGTTACTAATTTAATAAAAAAGCTAAATAATGATGAATCAGTTACTGGTATAATATTACAAAGTCCAGTTCCAGAAGGTATAAATTTTGATAAATGTAGTAATTTAATAGATTCTAAAAAAGATGTTGATGGTTTTACTAAGGAAAATATATATAATTTATATTTAGGAAAGAAAACTATCTTGCCTTGTACTGTTAAAGGAATTATTAAATTGCTCGAATACTATGATATTCCTATTAGTGGAGCAAACACAGTTATTATAGGTCGAGGTAATATTGTAGGTCATCCACTTAGTTTAGCCCTAGAGAATTTAGATGCTACAGTAACTGTTGCTCACTCTAAAACTAAGAATTTAAGTGAACTTACTAAAAATGCTGATATCTTAATTAGTGCAACAGGTGTTGCTCATTTAATAAAAAGCGATATGGTTAAACCAGGCTCAGTCGTAATAGATGTTGGAGTCTCCCGAGACAACGGGAAAATAGTTGGTGATGTCGATTTTGAGAATGTTTTAGATATTGCAGGTTATATTACACCTAATCCTGGTGGAGTTGGTCCAATGACTGTTGCAATGATTATAGATAATTTAGTAGAAATGAAGGAAGGGAAGATTAAAAATGGATAAGATTTTAGAAAATGCTTTAAGAAAGGAGCGGGTTAGACAAGAGGCTAATATTGAGTTGATTGCTTCTGAAAATTATGTATCAAATGATATATTAAAATTACAAGGTAGTATTTTAACTAATAAGTATGCTGAAGGTTACCCTGCCAAAAGATATTACGGCGGTTGTGAATATATAGATATATTTGAAGATACTGCTAGAGATTATGCCAAAGAGTTGTTTGGTGCTAAATTTGCTAATGTTCAACCACACTCTGGTTCAAGTGCTAATATGGCAGTATATAGAGCTTTACTTAATCATGGTGATAAAGTAATGGGAATGAATTTATCAAATGGTGGACACTTAACTCATGGCCATAAATTATCTTTTAGTGGAATGGATTATGAAATTGTCGATTATGATGTTGATCCTGAAACAGAAATGATTGATTATGATGCTTTAAGAGAAAAAGCAAAGCGCGAAAAACCAAAAATGATTATTGCGGGAGCTAGTGCTTATTCTCGTACTATTGATTTTGAAAAGTTTAGAGAAATTGCAGATGAAGTTGGAGCATATCTATTTGTTGATATGGCTCATATTGCTGGGCTTGTTGCAGCAGGACTTCATCCATCTCCAGTACCATTCGCAGATGTAGTTACAACTACTACTCATAAAACTTTGCGAGGACCTCGCGGTGGTTTAATTCTAACTAATAATGAAGAAATTGCTAAAAAAATAGATAAAACAGTTTTCCCAGGCATTCAAGGTGGTCCTCTAATGCATGTTATTGCAGCTAAAGCTGAGTGTTTCTATGAAGCATTACAACCAGAATTTAAGGATTATCAAAAACAAGTACTTAAAAATATCATAGCTTTATCAGAAACTTTAAAAGAAGAAGGTTTCCATGTAGTTTCAAATGGTACAGATAATCATTTAATTTTAGTTGATGTTAAAAGCACTTGTGGCTTGACGGGTAAAGATGCTCAAAACCTACTTGATAAAATACATATAACAGTTAATAAAAACACAATACCTAATGACACAGAAAGTCCAATGGTAACTAGTGGAATTAGACTTGGTTCACCTGCTATGACGACCCGCGGCTTAAAAGAAGATGATTTTGTGCGTATTGGTACAATTATTGCTAGAGCCTTAAAAAATCATGATAATGAAGAAATATTACATGAACTTGATAAAGAAGTATTAGATATTACAAGTAAATATCCATTATGGTATGAATAAGGTGAGTTATGTCAAAGTGGGATAAAGATTATATTAAATTATGTAAAACTATATTAAGTGAGGGAGTAGAAGTAGAAAATAGAACTGGTATTAATACTATTAAAATACCTAGTTATCATTTGCACTTTGATCTTCGCAAAGAATTTCCATGTCTTACAACAAAACAACTATATTTTCGTCAAGCGATAACAGAAATGCTTTGGATTTATCAAGCTAAAAGTAATGACGTTCGTTGGTTACAGGAGCGTAATGTCCATATTTGGGATGAATGGGAAATAGATGAAGAAGGATTTTGGACTGCAGAACAAAATGTCTTAGAAAATGGTAAATTTGTAAAAAAAGAAGTTAAGAAGAATTTTGGTAAAGAGTATGCCCATACTATTGGAACAGCTTACGGGTTTATTGTAAATAAGTTTAATTTTACGGATAAATTAATAAATACTTTAAAAAATAATCCAAGTGACAGAAGACTTGTGATATCTTTATGGCAAGATGACTATTTAGATACAGCAGTTCTTCCCAGTTGTGTATGGTCAACAGAATGGGATGTAACTGATGGATACTTAAATTTGTGGGTTCATCAAAGAAGTTGTGATGTTCCTCTAGGTCTTCCGTTTAATGTAACACAATATTCTGTTCTTTTATCAATGATTGCTCAAGTATGTGGCCTTATGCCAGGTACAATAGATTATTCAATTAAAGATGCACATATTTATGTCAATCAAATTGGTGGCATAAAAGAACAAATCAAAAGATTCGATGAACTAGGTGATAAAGAAGCTCCAACTTTATGGTTAAATCCAGAGATTAAAGATTTTTATGAATTTGATAATTCTAAAGAACTAAAAGATATTAAAATAGAAAATTATGAACATTTAGGACCAATTAAATTTGAAGTAGCAAAATAAAGGAAGTGATTAAATGATTAGTATTATTGCAGCCATTGGAAAAAACAATGAACTTGGCAAAGATAATGATTTAATATGGCATATTAAAGGAGATTTAGCTCATTTTAAAGAACTTACTATGCATAAAAAAATAGTAATGGGTGCATCAACTTATAAATCTTTACCAAAAAAACTAGAAGGCAGAGAATATATAATTTTATCAAAATCTTTAAGTAATATTCCTGATGCCGTGGTTTATCAAAACTTTGATGATTTGCTTGCTTACTTAAATACTTTAGATGAAGAAATCATGATTATTGGGGGTGCTAGTATTTATAAGTTATTTTTGCCATATGCTGAAGTATTATATTTAACAGAAATTGAAGAAGAAAGTGCTGCTGATGTCTATTTTCCGGAATTTGATAAAAAAGAGTTTACAAAAACATTTTCAGAAGAACATGTTGATGATAATATAAAATATAAATTTGTAACATATGTGAGGTTAAAATGAAAGGTAAGTTAATAATAATTGAAGGAACAGATTGTTCTGGTAAAGAAACACAAGCTAAAAAAGCTATTGAAGAATTACAAAAAAAAGGTATACCAGTCTTTAAATTTGCTTTTCCTAATTATGATTCTCCAACAGGTAAAATTGTTGGGGGCCCATATTTAGGTAAGGCATCTATTTGTGAAGGTTGGTTTAAAGAAGGGGCTACAAATGTTGATGGCCTAGTTGCATCTGCTTACTTTGCGGCAGACAGGAGATACAACATAAATATCATTAAAGAACATTTAGATAAAGGTGAAGTAGTAATAGTAGATAGATACGTTGAATCTAACATGGCTCATCAAGGCGGTAAAATTAAAGAAAAAGCCGAAAGATTAAAAATGTATGAAAAATTAGATAAATTAGAATTTGATATAATGGAACTACCAAGACCAGATGCTGTTATATTTTTATACATGCCTTATGAATATGCAAGTATTCTAAAACAAAGTCGTAAGGAAGCACCAGATCAACATGAATCTAGTAAAGAACATTTAAAACAAGCTGAAAATGCCTATTTAGAACTTACTGAAATTTACAACTATATTAAAATTGATTGTGTTAAAGATGATGTAATTAGAACAATTGATGATATAAACAAGGAAGTAGTAGAAAAAATAGAAGGTGTCATAAATGTTAAATGAATATGATTACTTTTTGCCACCAGAACTTATTGCTCAAACACCTCTTAAAAATAGGAGTGACTCTAAACTTTTAGTAATGGATAAAATAACTGGTGAATTAAAGGAAGATGTTTTTAAAAATATCATTGATTGTTTAAATCCTGAAGATATATTAGTTTTAAATGATACTAAAGTAATACCTGCAAGACTAATCGGAGAAAAGGAAGACACTAAAGCAGTAATTGAACTTTTACTTTTAAGGAGTATCGAAGGAGATATTTGGGAATGCTTAGCTAAACCCGCCAAAAGATTACATGAGGGAACCATTGTTTCTTTTGGGGATGGCTCTCTTAAAGCTGAAGTCACCCAAAAAAAGGATGAAGGTATTGTTCATGTTAAGTTATTATATGAAGGAATTTTAATGGAAATACTAGAAAAATTAGGTACTATGCCACTTCCACCATATATTCATGAAACTTTGAGTGATCAAACTCGTTATCAAACTGTTTATGCCAAAAATATTGGTTCAGCAGCTGCTCCAACCGCAGGTTTGCATTTTACTCAAGAATTACTTGAAGAAATAAAGAAAAAAGGAGTAACTTTAGTTTATGTAACATTGCATGTAGGGCTTGGCACATTTAGACCAGTTGAAGTAGATGATATTACAAAACACCATATGCATAGTGAATATTATGTAATGACTAAGGAAGCTGCAGACACCCTAAATAGTGCTAAAGGTAAAATTTATGCGGTTGGTACAACTTCAACAAGAGTTTTAGAAACAGTAAGACACAAATATGATAAATTCATGCCATGTAGTGGAGAGACTGATATATTTATTTATCCAGGATTTGAATTTAAAGCTATTGATGGACTTATAACTAATTTCCATTTACCTAAAAGTACACTACTTATGCTTGTATCTGCACTATCTTCAAAAGAAAATATCTTAAGTGCTTATGATTATGCCATAAAACATAATTTTAGATTTTTCTCTTTTGGAGATGCAATGTTCATAAAATGACACAAGATAAATTAATAGATACTATTTATAAAAGTGCTGTTTTAGAAGGCATAAAAGCAACAAAGAAAGATGTAGAAGATGTTTTCAATAATATTAATAATGGTACACTTTCTATTATTGATATTATGAGGTTAAAAGGTTTAAAAGATGCTTGGCAATTAGTTTTAACAACCATTGATGAACCTTTAACAATAGATTACATAAAAAAAGTACATTTTGAAATCTGTAAAGGTCAAAATATTCATCCTCTTGGAGAATTTCGGAGTATTGGTGTAGGAATCACTGGAACTTCTTGGAGACCAAAGCTTCCAAGCGAATGCGATTATGAAGCAGAATTAAAAGAAATATTAGATATTGAAAATGAATTAGATAGATGTATTACACTTTTTTGTTGGGTACAAAGAAGTCAAATGTTTTTAGATGGCAATAAAAGAGTTGCTAATTTGGTAGCTAATAAAGAGTGTTTAAAAAATGGTCAAGGAATTATAGCTGTGCCGGTAGAAAAAATCGGAGACTATTTTGTTAAATTAATAAAATATTATGAAACAAATGATATGAAAGATTTAAAATTATGGATTTATGATAATTGTATTGATGGAATTTAACAAAACTACTTGACCAATTCAAAAAAACATTATATATTATTATTGGAAAAGAGATTATCTTTCTGAGATTGTATAACATAAGTTTAAAATATTTTGTCGAATTTTGTATATAACTAAACTTTTTATTTATTCAAAATCTCTTTTCCATATCTATTAATTATAACCAAAAAATCTTTCTTATTTAAGGAAAGATTTTTTTGGTTTATTATTCATTTTCTATATTTAAGTATATCATTTATATCACAATCTAAGACATAACACATACGAGCTATTATATCTATATCTACTCTAATAACTCTATTATTATAATATCTATTAACTAAATCATAATTAACAGCAATCATAAGACTTAATTTATTTCTACTTATACCTTTTTTCTCTAATATTTCTTTTAAAGTAATTTCTACTTTCCCATAATCTTTAAGAGCATATATACTATTATTCATTTTATCACCATCACTAAATAAATTATAATAAAAATTAAATTATTATAATAGTACATAATAATAACTATATATTTATTAATAGTGAACAAATGCTAATATTTTTAGTAATAAACTTTAAACATTTGATATAAAATGTTTATATATAATTAGCAGATTAATTAATAATAAAAATCATGTTATATTTAAAATGTATTATATGACAATAAAACAACAAATAACATCAAAATGATATCGAAATAATTGCAATTTAGATGAAATTTGTCTAAATAAAAATTTTTCTTATCATGAGACTATTCAAGTGCCATATTCAATAATTGATAATTGAATTGTAGTTTAAATCTAGTTAATTTACTAGATTTTTTCTTATCATAAAATAAAACAATAATCATAAGTATTATTAGGGAGGAATTTTATGAACTTAATAATACCATTTACTAAAGATATTAAATTTAATTCAAGTATAGTGGAAATAGTTAGTATTTCCCTAGAACATGACTACACAGTTAATGATGGAGAGATTTTAGGTAATTTTATAGTTTCTGGAGATTATAAATCACATGAACTAAGTGTTAATAAAGAACATTTTGAATATGTATTACCATTTTCAGTTGAACTAACAACCAGAATTGATAGAAATTCTGTAGATTTTAGTATTGAAGATTTTACTTATGAGATTAAAAATAATGATACCTTAGAAGTTAGAATTGAATATAGTGTTAATGCTCTAGAAGAAAAAGAAGAGACAAAAGAAGAGGTAGTGGAAGAAGAACCATTATTTGAACGAGTTGAAGAAGAAACTACTTTAGAAGAAATGTTAGATACAATTGATGAAGAAGTAAGAGATACTACAAAAGAAGAAAGTGTAGAAGAAATAACTGAAGAAAATGATAAGGAGGATACTATGGATACTGCTTTAATTGATGAACAAAGAGATGTAGGTGAAGAAGAAAAAAATACTATAATTGATAGTATAAATGAAGCTGATGATGCTTTTGTTACATATCATATTCATATTATGAAAGAAACGGATACAATAGATTCTGTATGTACTAAGTATAATACTACTTCTAATATTTTAAGTGAATATAATGATTTAAGTACTGTTGCTATCGGAGATAAGCTAATAATACCTGATATTAATGAATAGATCTCTTGATATCTTAAAAGCCATTTATAAGCCTTATAGATATACTATAAAAGGAAAAGCAACAATACTTGAAACAACACAAGGAGATTTTCTAATTAAAGAAAAAAATAAAGATTTAAATGAACTTTATAATTATTTAATAAGTCGTGGGTTTGATAATTTCCCGAAATTAATTGATTCATCAAGAAAAGATATTAATGTTTTTGAATATGTGGAAAGTATCACTATGCCTAAAGAACAAATTTGTGATGATATAATAGATTTAATAGCTAGTTTACATAATAAAACTAGCTATTTTAAAGAAGTTAGTGAAGATAAATTTAAAAGTATTTATGAAGATATTAAAGGTAATATTAGCTATTTGAAAAATTATTATGATACACTTTATGAAATAGGATTTAGTGAAGTCTATATGAGTCCAGCAACATATCAATTAATGCGTAATTTTTATAAAATCAACGCCGCATTAGACTTTTGTAATCGCGAAATAGATGAATGGTATGAACTTATTAGGGGCGAGGCAAAAATAAGAGTAAGTATAGTTCATAATAATTTAAGTATAGAACACTTCTTAAAAGGAAGTAAAGAAGTATTAATAAGTTGGGATAATTACCTAGTAGATACCCCAATAATTGATATAGTAAAGTTATATAAAAATGAATATTTAAATATGAATTTTAGTGAAATCTTAGAAAGATATTTTTATAAATTTCCTTTACTTCCTTATGAACAAAAACTATTATTTATTTTAATTACCATACCTCCAGAAATAAAAACAGAAGATAATATTTTTATGCAATGTAGGGAAAATAATAAAGTAATAGATTATGTATTTAAAACAGAAGATTTAATAAGGCCATATTATACGGAAGAGGAAGAAGAAAAATAAAAATATTTCTAAACAAAGTAAAAAGATATTCCACCTGAAAGGTAAAATTAAAGTAATAATTAATTGATAAAAGATTAAAATCGCCAAAATAAAGAGTATAAGAATAGTAAAACCACTATTAGGTCTTCTACCACATGGATACATATAATATCACCTATGATATTATATGTATTTATTTTGTTCTTGTTTTAAAGTTTATTTTAATGTATACTTATTATAGAGGGATGTTATGAAAAAAGGTTTTGTTTTCATTGAAACTATTATTACAGTTGTTGTTCTTTCGGCATCATTAATTTATTTATATTCATCTTATAGTAGTATTATAAATAATGAAGAGGCTAGGGTTTATTATGATGATACCGCTTATATTTATAAAACTAGTTATATAAGAGATTATCTACTTAATAATACCAATATTGAAACTGTTAAATCAACAGCTTTTGAAAACACTTATGCTACTAATATTGGTCCTAATTATAGTGGACTTTTTAGTGATGAAGGAAAAAGAGCTGATTTTGAGAGCTTATGGAATAGTTTTAATGTTTATCAAATGTTGCTTATATCTAAAGATTTAATTAGTGAATGTGATGGTTCTAGTAAAGATACAGACATTTGTAAAAATTCATATAACAATTTAAGTTATAATCTACGTAGTTACATTAGATCTTTAAATGATACATCCCAAGATTACTATTTAGTTGTTGAATATTCTGAAAAAATAAATGATGCCGATGGTAAGATTATATCATGTACTTTAGGTACTGATACTTATTGTCATTCTTATTATGCATCTTTAGGAATATAGTGAGGTAATTATGAATAAAAAAGGCTTTTTATCAACATCTATGGTTTATTCTTTTTTCTTAATATTTTTAATGCTACTAATATTTATTGTCGCTAATTTAATTAATAATAGAACATTAGTAAGCAGAATAAATACGGAAATTAAAGAAAGTATTTATAATAGTAGTTTTTCAGGATTTTTGATAAATGAATTTAAGGACGGCAATATTACTAACTTAGTTTATCATAATAATTCTGAAGATTTATCTGACAATTCTTATCGATATGTTGGAGCAAATCCAAACAACTATGTTTGTTTTGGAGCAACAAATCCTTGCCCAGAAGCCAATTTATATCGCATTATTGGTATAATTGATGGTAAAGTTAAACTAATTAAAAATACCCCAATTACTAATTTTGCCATAGATGATGTTACCAGTAATTATGTGGCTACTGATTTAGCCAATTATTTGAATTATCCATCTGATGGTACGAGTTTTTATGATTCTTTAGGTAACTATACAGATTTAATTGCTACAACTTCATGGCATATCGGAGGAATTAACAGTTTGCCTACAGAAAAAATAGATATTTATAACTCCGAAATGGCTAGTAGTACAGTTTTAAGACAAGTTGGTCTTATGTATATTAGTGATTATTTATATGCAGCAGATACCGATAATAATTGGCTTAATGTAAGTAGTAATACTTGGGTTATTACTAAATATAGCGAACCAACAACTCCAGAAGATTCCGAAGAATCAAGTGAAGAGGAAGAAAATCCCCAAATTCATGAATATTATTATATTGATCCTAGTGGCAATATTTTAAGAAGTAATATTACATCTGCCTTTAATATTCAGCCAGTCTTTTATTTAAAAAATAATGTTCAAAGAATCAGTGGTAATGGAGAGCTTACTAATCCATATATAATCGGAGGTAACAATGTTTAATAAAAAAGGAACTACATTAATGGAAGTAATTATTAGTATTGCTTTAATATCTGTTGTTTTAGTATTTATGATTAAATTATTAATCGATTTAAATAATACCGAATCAAACAATGAATATGCGAAAGGTAACCAAATAAATAGAACAGAAATAATTAGAGCAATTGAAGATGATATCAGAGGAAAAAGTATAGTTAGCATAACTGATGGTAGTCCTAGCACTGATAATTTAGTTATAAATTTTGCCTTTAGTGATGGTACTAATGCTAGTATTAACTGTACAAAAGATACCTTTAGTTATTCTCCTTCTTCTGGAGATACCAGACGTTGGACGATGGATGAAGGAACAATTTATACTGAGTCTGCCAATGTTTATGTAGGATATCGCAGTGATAGCCCAAATAATTTATATACTTTACTTATCGATATTGAGGTTCACACACCAAATGATAATAATAGTATATATACATACCAAGATACAGAAAATGGTAGAAGAGTAACAAGTTCTAATAATACATTAGATGATTTCTTAATTAGTTATGTAGGAACTAATAATATCCCTTCTTTAAATTGCTTGGGAAAAGATTGTTAATATAACAGCTATTATAGTTTGATAAATTCTACCTTTAAAGAAGTATTTGTATTCTAAATCAGTTTCATCAAGTATGCATTTAACTTGTGTATGAATTGAAAGTCCACTAAAAGAAATAAAAATCATAGCAATAATTTCCTTAAAAGGTATACTATTATTAATAAGCATATTTAAACCTTGCGTCATTTCTAGTATGCCTCTACAATAAATATTTAAATTTAAGATATTACTAATCACTAAATAAAAGCAAATAGTACCTAAAACCATGGTAGTTGTACTCATGGCTTTTTTTATGGAATCTGTTAAATTAATTTTACTTTTATTACTATATTTCGGACTTTCATCTAATTTTTTGCGATATATAAAATAAATAATTATATTACTTAAATAATGAATAAGCATTAATTTAATAGTAATAAAGGTTGATGTAAATATTGAATTTAACATTGAATATAAAAATAGGGGATTAGAAAAATAAGTAAATAAAAGAGTTATATGAGCATTATTTTTAGACATTTTATTATTTTTATATAAATTAGTTATAATATATGCACTAGTTGGTGTCCCACTAAGTAAAGACATAACAAAAACATAAATACTAGTATTTTTAAACATACTAGCAAAATCAGCACTAATTAAGATATCATTAATAATAATCATAATAAAAAGATAAGGAAAAACTTTATAAAGCCATAGCTCTACAGCTAAAACAGTACTATCTAAAACAGTAGTATAATTCTTAAAAATTAAAAAAATAAGTATAAGAATTGTCAAATAAAGCAATTTTCTTTTCATATATGCATCCTTTTTTGCTATAATTAATTAGGTGATACATTTTGTTTAATAAAATATATGATGCGATAAAGAATTTTATAATCGATAATTATAAATTTTTAATAGCTTGGATAATTATAATAGTTTTGTTTTTTTATGAACTTCCATATGTTATTTATACTCCTGGAGGGATTGTCAATTTAGAAAATCGGATTGCTGTTAATGGTGATGAAGATACTACCGAAGGGTCATTAAATATGAGTTATGTTTCATTAGTTAAGGGAACAATTCCAATGTTACTTTTGTCATACGTTATTCCCAATTGGGATATATTACCAAGTGAAGAGATTACTAGAGAAGATGAATCGGTAGATGAACTTTTAAAGCTAGAAAAACTATATATGACCTCTTCAATTGATAATGCAACAATTTTGGCTTTTAATAAAGCTGGTAAAGATTTAAATATAACTAGGGAAGTCAATAATATTGTCTATATTGCTGATGAAGCAGATACTGATTTAAAAATATATGATGAACTATTAAGTGTAGATGGTAAAAAGATTAATACAGTAACAGAATTAAGAGAATACATAAATACTCTTAATGCAGGAGACACTGTTAGTATACTTGTAAATCGTGATGGAAAAGAAAAAGAATGCAGTGCGAATATTTATGAAACATCTGATGGCCTAAAGGTAGGAATTTCTTTTTTAACTACCTATGAGTATGAAACAACACCTGAAATAGAAGTTTCTACTAAAGCCAGCGAATCTGGTTCTAGCGGCGGATTAATGCTTAGTTTAGCAATTTATAATGCTATTAGTGATGAAGATATTACTAAAGGTAGAACTATTGTTGGCACTGGAACAATTGATATCTCAGGTAATGTTGGAGAAATTGATGGCGTTAAATACAAATTACTTGGAGCAAATAAAAATAATGCTGAAATATTTTTATGCCCAATAAATAATTATGAAGAAGCAATAAAAGTAAAAGAAGAATTTGATCTAGATATCGATGTTCATGGTGTTGCCACTTTTGATGAAGCTTTAGAATATTTATTAAATAATTAAACTTTTCCTTGACAAATGTTTAAAACTATGTTCTAAATTTCAGTAAAATATTAGCTAAAATTTAGCAAAATTCCTTGTAAAATAATGTAAACGAACGTAAACTTTACATTATTTTTTGCACTTATTTTTTGGCTAAAATACGCCAAAAAATAATAGTTTATAAAAATTTGTAAAAAAACTTTCACGAAAAAAAAGAATTTAGGCTAAAAAAGTTGAAGTTATATAGTGAAGGGAGGAAGAACTCTCTTTAGAAAGGAGGAAAAATGCAATTACTAGAAAATAAGTATTTAACTGTTGGAATTATTTCTGTGTTAAGTATAATTGTTATAGCTTTAAGTGGCATCAGTTTATATCTTTATAATCGCGAACCTAACTGTGATATAAACACTCTTGCATTAACTAAAGATATAAAAACAGATACCGAAGATGAAACAAAAGAAGCTGAAGATACTTCTATTCATGTTGAAATTAAAGGTGCAGTAGCTAATCCTGGTGTATATGAAGCAAAATCAGACGAAATAATTAATGACATAATTGCTAAAGCTGGTGGCCTTAATAGTGATGCTTATACCGACAATATCAATTTAAGCAAAAAGGTAAGTGATGAATTAGTAATCTATGTCTATACTAAAGATGAAATGAAATCTGCAAGTTCTACTAAGAAATCTTCTAATAACTCTAGTTCTAATACTAATGACTATAATATTGAGACATATACTCAAGGTAAAGTTAGTATCATTAGTAGTAATGATACTATAAAAACCGAGACTGAAGATAATGGAAATGCACTAATAAACATTAATACAGCAGATGCTAAAAAACTAGAAGAATTACCAGGCATTGGAGCAACCAAAGCCAACAGTATAATTGCTTATCGCGAAGAATTTGGCAATTTTAAATCTATTGAAGATTTAAAAAAAGTAAATGGAATTGGTGATACCACATTTGAAAAACTTAAAGATTATATTACGGTGTAATATAATCTTTCTCACCATGTTTATATTTTTAGTTATTTATGTATTTGTAGCAACTAAATTAATTAAATATGAATCTATATATAGTGGTGATGAGACAACAATTACAGGAAAAATTACTAATTATAGTATTAATGGAAATAAACTAAAAATAAATATAAAAAATAAAGAAGAGATAATTGCCACATATTATATTGAAACACAAGAAGAATTAGCATATTTAAAAGAAAATATTGGCATTGGCAAAACTTTAACAGTAAAGGGATCTTTAAGAAAACCATTAAATAACACTATTCCTAATACTTTTAATTATAAAAAGTATCTATATAATAATAAAATATATTATTTATTAGATGTCGATTCCTACATTATTAAAAATGATAATAATTTTGTTGAAAAGGCTAAAGATTATTTAATTAAAAGAGCATATAACAGCCAAAATAATGAATATTTATTAATGCTAGTTTTAGGAGATAAAGCTTTAATTAGCACTGATACTTACAATACTTATCAAAATAATGGTACGTCTCATCTTCTTGCAGTATCAGGATCCCACATTACAGTTATTCTCTTGGTACTATCATTTTTCTTAAAAAAATTAAAAGAGGTACCAAAATTAATTATAATATCATTAATTTTATTATTCTTTGCTTTTGTTACTAATAATGCTCCAGCGGTAAATAGAGCAATTTATTTCTTCATTATTAATCGAATAAATAAAATAGGCAATTTAAAATTATCTAATATTCAGGTTTTATTTATAACAGCTTTTCTTTTATTGCTATTAGATCCTTTTACAATTTATGATTTAGGTTTTATCTATTCATTTTGTATTTCTTTTGGAATAATGTATTATAGTGACAAATTAAATGGTAATCTGTTTATTGCAACTCTAAAGGTTAGTATAATTGCATTTTTATTTAGTTTACCAATAAGTAGCTATATTAATTTCGAATTAAATATTTCATCAATTCTTATTAATCTAATATTTGTTCCTTGGATATCATATATTGTATTTCCTGCTTCTATAATTACTTTTATATTTCCTATATTTAATCCAATATTAAGTATTTTATTATCGATTACTAATATTTTGAATAACGCAGGAGAATTTATTTCTATATTTATAAATATTCCTAAAATGCCTTTAATTGTAGTAATAATTTTATTTATATTATTACTTCTTGCGAAAAACAACAAAAAGTATTTATATATAATTTTAATCATTTTAGGATTAGTTAAAGTATCTCCCATATTAAATAGTAACTATGAAATATATTTTCTAGATATTAATCAAGGTGATAGTATAGTTATTATTACACCACATAAAAATGATGTAATAATGATTGATACCGGTGGAAAAGTTACCTATGAAGAGGAAGATTGGAAAAAAGGAAATAAGACTTATAATTTAAGTGATAATACTATTAAGTTTTTAAAAAGCAAAGGTATTACTAAAATAGATTATTTAATAACTACTCATGGGGATTACGATCACTTAGGAGAAGCCCAAAATATAGTAAATAAACTATCTGTTAAAAACGTTATATTTAATAATGATTCTTATAATGAATTAGAACTAGAATTAATAGATGTTCTCAATGCTAAAAATATAGCATATTATCAAAATATCAAAACATTAAATATTACTAATAATACCTTATATTTTTTAAATGATTACTTATATGATAATGAAAATGATAATTCTAATGTTATATATCTTAGTATTTATGATAAAAACTTTCTTTTCATGGGTGATGCTGGAGAAAAAGCAGAAGAAGATTTAATAAATAAATATAATTTAGAAAATATTACTGTTTTAAAAGTAGGACATCATGGTAGTAAAACAAGTTCATCTAAAAATTTTATTGATTACATAAATCCTTTAATATCTGTTATTTCTGTTGGTAGAAATAATAAATATAATCATCCAAGTACTGAAGTATTAGACAATTTATATAATCGAATCATTTATCGAACTGATATAGATGGCACAATTAAATTTAGTATAAAGAAAAATAAATTTGCCATCAAAACTTATGAACCTTAAAGGAGGTATATGAATTATTATAGTGAAATAAAAAATGAATTAATAAATAATGAAATAACTAAAAAAGTAAAAGATTATATCAAAAACAAAAGCGATCTTACTACTTATTATAATGTTGGAAAATTACTTAGTGAAGCTGGCAAACAATATGGTGAAGGAATTATAAATGAATATTCTAAAAAACTAACTGTTGAAATTGGGAAAGGTTATAGTAGAAGGAATCTTTGGCTAATGTTACAATTTTATAAGCTGAAAGAAAAAATGCAGACACTGTCTGCATTATTATCTTGGAGTCATTATGTGGAATTGTTATCGATAGAAAATTTGGATGAAATAAAATATTATATTATGATTACAGAACAAAAAAACTTATCAGTTAGAGATCTTCGTGAACGAATTAAAAATAAAGAATATGAAAGATTAGATGATAAAACTAAAGAAAAATTAATTACTAAAAAAGAAACTACACTAGTTGACTTTGTAAAAAATCCAATTGTTATTAAAAATAATACTAATAAAGAAATAATTTCTGAAAAAACATTACAAAAAGTTATTCTTGAAGATATACCAAGTTTTTTAGATGAATTAGGTACTGGTTTTACTTTTATAAAAAACGAATATAAAATAAAAATAGGTGGTAGCTACAATTATATAGATTTATTATTATATAATATTGAATTCAATTGTTATGTGGTAGTAGAACTAAAAGTAACTGAACTCAAAAAAGAGCATATTGGTCAAATAGAAGTATATATGAATTATATTGATAAAACTTTAAGAAAAGTAACTCAAGATAAAACAATAGGCATTATTATATGTAAGAAAGATAATAAGTTTATAATGGAATATTGTAGTGATTCCAGGATACTTGCTAGAGAATATCAAGAAGTATAAGGAGGAATATATGAATTATTATAATGAAATAAAAAATGAATTAATAAATAATGAAATAACTAAAAAAGTAAAAGATTATAGCAAAAACAAAAGTGATCTTA
>UREA01000029.1 GCA_900546715.1 uncultured Mycoplasmatota bacterium
AATGGTGATATTCGTTCTTTGGCAGACTACAGTCGTAGACCTAAAAGTCATCCTAATCAACATACTCCTGAAGAAATAAAACTTATCAAGGATATGTTTAAGAGAAATGTTGATACTGGTTTGGTTGTGTTTTGGGTTAAGTTAAGGCAAAGAGGTTATACTAGATCAATATCTAGTTTATACACTCAAATGAAAAAACTTAACTTAAAATTTCAAGGTAAAAAGAAAAAACGAAAACGCAAAACCAAACCATATACACAAATGACTTTTCCTGGAGAACGAATACAGATAGATGTTAAAACCGTTCCATCTAAATGTATTGTAGGCCAGTTCAAATTATATCAATACACCGCTATTGATGAATTCTCTAGATTTCGCTACTTACAGATTTATGGAGAGAAATCTACTTATACTTCTTACAAATTCTTGTTAGAAGTAATAAAAAGATTTCCATTCAAAATTTATACTGTAAGAACCGATAATGGATTAGAATTCACAAAACGGTTAATTGCTAAAGATGAAAATAATCTTACAATATTTGAACATGGCCTAGCTAAGGCGGGTATCCGACATGACTTAATTAAACCTTACACACCTAAACATAATGGTAAGGTTGAAAGAAGTCATCGGAAGGATAACGAACGGTTTTATTTTACTCGCCGCTTTTATTCAATTGAAGATGCCAATAAGCAGTTGCAATCATACTTGAGAGAATATAATAATTTCCCTATGCAACCGCTTGATTGGAAATCTCCAATCGAAGTGCTTCGTGATTATTTTAAAAAATTAAAATAATCTATAGTTGGTTTGTCGTGACTCTGTCACTTTTGTTTGACAAACCTACATATGGCTTAAGTATCCTTTTTTGATTAGGTTCAAATTTTAAGACATTTCCATAAAATTCCATCTCTTGAGACTCACGATTATAAATAATTGCTCCATCATCAAATATTGCATAAACTGTCTTTTCTTTATCATCAGCTACTTTTTGTAAGTCATCTAAATATTCTTTAGAATCAACAGTATGAACATCTAAATAAAATGGATCATCAAGTACACCAAAACCATCATAAAAAGCAAAATAATGATAATAATTGTTTTTAGCAGTTATAAAATACCTTTTTAATTGCAAATCTGCTCCAGCACTTTCACCAATTATCATTCCTTGATAATACTTTATATCATAAAGCAGATCTTTTTCTTGAACAACTTTACTAAATAACATCTCCGGATTACCTCCAGGAATTACTAAGACATCAGAATTATTTATAACTTCTTTTAAATATTCTTTAGAATCACTATAGCAATTACAAATAGTTATGTTTTCTTCACTAATTCCCATATTTAATAATACATTTAAATATTTATTATATCTTCTTTCACCCTTTTTGAAATATTCATTTATCAATCTATCACTATCAAGTTCGCTCGGAAATGCCCATGGAATAACAGCTACTTTATAATCACTTTTTATTAATTCTTTTAATCTATCCTCTATGAAATGATAAGAGTGTTCTACTTTACTTAATAATACACTATACATAAACCCTCCTTTATATAAAGGTGCCAATTTAAGGCACCTTTTCAATTAATTTTTAGAAATAGCAATTAATACTTTTTCATCATTAATACTGAATTCTTCACCAGCTAAACATTCATTTGTAATGTCAGTTGCTAAAGTTTCTTTTTTGATGTAATCTGAGAAAGCTTCAACTGCATTTTTTATTTTTTCACTAGCTTCGTAATTAATAGTTATTCTATCAGTTAATTCCATATTCATATTTTTACGCATAAGTTGTACTTTAGATACAATTTCTCTAGCAATACCTTCATTAATTAACTCATCACTTAAGTGTGTATTTAAAATAACATATTCATTATTTTCCATACCAACATTAAAGCCAGTTTTAGCATCAATTCTTATATCTACCATATTAGATGTAACTTCTAAATCTTTACCTGCAATATTCATAGTAATCATTTCATCTTTACGAAGTTTATTTATATCTTGGTCAGATAATTCTAATAGTTTTTCTTGGAACTCTTTTAAATCTTTACCTAAAGTTTTACCTACTTCTTTAAAATTAGGTTTAACAGTAAAGTTCATAAACTCAGAAGTATTATCAATAAATGTAACTTTTTTAACATTTAATTCTTCTTTGATTAAATCACTAAGTTCACCGATTAAAAGTTCATTTTTACCATCAAGTAAAATTTCTTCAAGTGGTTGACGAACTCTAATTTTATTTTCTTCACGAACAAATCTACCAATACTAATTAAATCTCTTACTTTATCCATTTTTTCTTCTAATAATTCATCAATTAATATTTCATCATATTTAGGAAAATTTGATGTATGAACAGAATATTCTCCTGTTAAATTGGTATAAATTTCTTCAGATAAGAATGGAACAACTGGAGCCATCATCTGAGATAATCCTACTAAAACTTCATAAGTAGTAATGTAGACTGATTTTTTAGAATCATCTAATTTAGATCCCCAGAAACGATCTCTATTTCTTCTGATATACCAGTTAGATAATTCATCAGATACAAAGTCTGTTAAGGCTCTAACTACTTTATTTAAATCATATTCTTCATAAGCTTCAGTTACATATTTAAGAAGCTTATTATATTTACTTATTAACCAACGATCAATTTCATCTCTAGATTCAACTGGAATATTGCACTCTTTTATATCGATATTATCAATATTAGCATACATTGTAAAGAAATTATATGTATTTCTTAGAGGATTAAAGAATTTAGAATGAACTTCTTTTAAGCCATTAATATCAAACTTAAGTGGTACCCATACTGGGGAAACATATGGAAGATAGAATCTTACTGTATCTGCTCCATATTCTTTCATTGTAGTAAATGGTTCAACAATATTACCACGGCTTTTACTCATTTTCTTGCCTTCTGCATCTAGTAAAAGGTCATTTACTAAGACATTTTTAAATGGAGATACGCCTTTAACAAATGTCGAAATAACAATAAGTGAGTAAAACCATCCTCTAGTTTGATCAATTCCTTCACAAATAAAGTCTGCTGGAAATTGAGTTTCAAACAAATCATTATTTTCAAATGGATAATGATATTGCGCAAATGGCATGGAACCAGAATCGAACCAACAATCAATTACATCTTTACATCTGGTCATAGCTTTACCACATTCAGGACATAATAGATGCACATCATCAACATATGGACGATGTAGTTCAATTGTTTCATCTATATCTTCAATAGCTTTTTCGACTAATTCTTTTCTTGAACCAATCATTTCAGAATAACCACAAGAACAAATCCAATATGGAAGTGGTGTTCCCCAATAACGAGATCTAGAAATTGCCCAGTCTTTTAAGTTTTCAAGCCAGTTACCAAAACGTTTTTCTCCAACATATGCCGGATACCAATTGACAGTATTGTTATTAGCTACAATTTTATCTTTAATTTTAGTAATTTCTAAATAATAACTTGGTTTAGAATAATAAATTAAAGGACTATTACATCTCCAACAATGCGGATAGTTGTGAGTAATTCTTTGTTTTTTAAACAACTTATCGTTTTCTTTTAAGTATTTAATTACTTCATCACTAGCATCAAATACAAGCATTCCACGCCATGGTCCTTCCATAAATTTACCATCATCACCAACAGGATTATAATATGGCAAATTATACTTACGACAAACTCTAGCATCATCTTCACCGAAAGCACCAGCCATATGAACTACTCCTGTACCATCTTCATCAGTAACATATGGATCTACTGTTACAAAGAAAGCTTTTTTATTTAGCTTTGGACCATCAATTAAACGATCATATTCCCAATATTCCATTTCACTACCCTTGAAAGTTTTTAGAACTTTAGCATCATCTCCTAAAACTTTTTTTACTAAAGATGAAGCTAAAATAAATTTATAGCCTTTACTTTCAACAAGTGAATAATCATAATCGGGATTAACACATAAACCGACATTGGCAAAAAGAGTCCATGGTGTAGTTGTCCAAACAAGAAAATAAACATCTTCATCTTTTTTCTTCATTGGTACAATTACAGTATCAACGGGATCTTCTTGATAACCTAATGCCACTTCATGACTAGCAAGTCCAGTTCCACATCTTGGGCAATAAGGAAGTATTTTAGATCCTTCATAAAATAATCCTTCTTCCCAGAATTTCTTTAAAATCCACCATTCTGTTTCAATATAATCATTTTTATAAGTTACATATGGATTTTTAATATCTATTAATTGACCCATTTTATTAGTTAAATCCGTAAATGTTTTTTCATTACGCATTACTGACTCACGACATTTTTCATTAAATTCTTTTATACCATAACGTTCAATATCTTTTTTGTCAGTAAAACCTAATTCTTTTTCTACTTGTAGTTCAACTGGAAGTCCATGCGTATCCCAACCTACTTTACGAATTACTTTGTATCCTTGCATTGATTTGTATTTACAAATAGTATCTTTTAAGAATTTAGCTACTAAATGATGTAATCCTGGGTGTCCATTTGCAGTTGCTGGACCATCATAGAATACAAAATACGGAGCATCTTTTCTTTCATCAATACATTTTTGTAATAAATCATCTTTTAACCAGCGTTCTAGGATTTTACCTTCAACTTGATCTACTGCATCTTTACTTAAACTTTTAAACTTTTCCATAATTTCCTCCTTAAAAAAGGGATGGTACTAAAAGGAGTGCAAAAGCACGGTACCATCCCTTAAATTTACTTAATTATCTTAACGCGATTAACGAAATAACTTACCTATTTTTCAGCTATTTAACTCCCGAGTGATTTGTATTTGTTCAATTATATTCTACTTTCACCTAACAAGAACTCTCTAAATAAATCCCAAATACACATGTCTCGTTCTTCGTTTTTAACAAAACTTGTATTAATTATAATCTTTTATTTTACTTTAGTCAACATTTTTTTACATTTTTTACATTTCTGCACAATTACCATTGCAAAAAACATAATTAAAGCTGTTTATAGCTAATCCTTCATATACGTCATATCCAGTTATAGTATAATCATATTCACTGTTATAATAATAATCACCAAATTCAGTTTCATATTTTATAAATGTATTACTATTTAAAATATTTTCAATCTCTTCTTTTAGTTGATTAGCATTTTTGGGACTATTAAACTGCATTAATTCTCCCCAGTTAGTACCAAGGTATATTGAATAACTAGGTATTGGTATATAAACGTTTTTATCCTCATTTAGTACATGATATTCTAAATTTTCAGTACTTTGTGGATAAATATTTTTAGCTTCATATACATCTACTAAAATATTTCTAATAATACTTAAAACAATAACTAATATTATACTTAAAACAAATATAATAATTAGTTTAGTTTGATTAACATGTTCTAAATATTTCTTATCAATTTTTTTCTTCTTTCTTTTCTTTTTGATTATTTTACTTATTAGTACTACTACGATACATTCAAAAAATGCGAGCATTATAAATAGCCAAAATTCTAGACTAGTAATATTGATTGGATAATTCATAATAGCAAATGTAATAACTATAAGTAATACACTAATCCCAATTTCTAATATGGGCCACTTCTTCTTCATGATACCTCCCTATGATTTAATTGTATCACAAAGTATCAATATTTTCACTATTTTTCTGGATTAAAGGTATATAAATATTTTCTAAGGCTTTTACTCCCGCTTCGCTGGTTGCTTCTCCTCTAAATGTAACATTTGGTCCAGTATTACTTGCTCTAACTAAAGCCCAACCATTAGTATAAGTTACTCTTACGCCATCAATATCATTAATTGGGTAATTCATACTCTTAGCATATTCTTTAATCTTTTCAACAACCTCAAATTTTTGTTCATCACTAACAGGTATTTTTATTTCATCTGTTGCATAATATTTTGGAAAATCTTTAATTATTTTACTTAATTTTTCATTAGTTTTACTCATGATTTCTAAAAATCTTAAAGTTGCATAGATAGCACTACCACAATCAGCATCACGATCACGAAAATATAGATGTCCTGAGTATTCTCCACCGAATGGTAAATCATCGCTGTGGACTTTATACTGGGTGTAACTTGCCCCAGTTCGATACATTATAGGATTACCTCCAAGCATACGAATATAATCATCAATGCTTTTAGAACATTTTATGTCAAATAGAAAACTTTTCTTAGCAACACTTGCAAACATATCTTTAATGAAAATTATCATAAGATATTCAATAGGTAGAATTTCTCCGGTATCCATAACTACACCAATACGGTCTCCATCCCCATCATAAGCAACACCAAAATCTGCTTTATTATCCTTTACAGCTTTTTGTAGATCTGTCATATTTTCTTTAACAGCTGGATCTGGATGATGCGCTGGAAAATTACCATCCATTATCTCATTAATATAAATTGGATGACAAAATGATGAATCAAAAACTTTGCGAACCAATAAAGCAGTTGCTCCATTACCAGGATCAATTACTATTTTTCTTTTATTTTTACCATACTTAATCGAATATTTTAAATATTCAACATATTTATCAGTAATATTACTATTGCTAATATTACCCATACCACTTTTAAAATTACCTTCTAAAGTATATTTTTTAAAGTCTTCAATCATCTCTCCCCTAGCATTAATCATACCATCAAAAGAAAATTTAAAACCATTATCATCTTTTGGGTTATGAGATGCTGTAACCATAATCCCCGGCATTTGATTGAGATATCTGCCATAATAATTCATTGGAGTTGTAGTTAAACCATAATTAATAATATTGCAACCACTAGAAGCTATACCTTTAATCAAATTTTGGGATAATGTTTCACTGGAAAGTCTATTATCATGAGAAACAACACAAGTGTTTTTATTATACTTCTCTTGTAAATAAGAGCCATAACTTCTACCAATTGTATAAGCCGTTTGTTCATTTATTTCACTTGGATATACTCCTCTTATGTCATAAGCTCGAAATATAACTTCATTTATACTTTCCAATTAAATCACACCCTTTTTATTTTATTATTGCTATTAAAGCTAATTTTATCATATCATTTAATCTATTTTGTCTATCTTCAATACTCATTACAGTATTTGAAAATTTTGAATCAGCAACGGTAGCCATAGCAGTTGCAGCAACATTTAAACTATTTGCAACATGAATTAAAGCAAAAGCCTCCATTTCTTCTCCTAAAATTTCATAATCAGTAGGTATTCTATTTAATACTCTATCATAATCAATATAAGGGCCATAAACATCCATAGTTGTAAGCATACCTTCATGGATTTTATCGCTCATACCAAGTTCTCCAGCAGTTTTTTTAATTGTTTCATTTAATTCTTTATTTGCCTCAACTACATGTTCTTTATAATCATTATAAGTATAAGCAAAATTTGATTCACTATAAACTTTGTCACTTAATAAGATTTCACCAACACCTGCTTTTTCTGATACTGCTCCACAAGTGCCAATACGAATTATTTTTTTAACTCCAAAAAAATGAATTAATTCAAAAGCATAAATACTCATACTAGGCATTCCCATGCCACTGCCCATAACTGTTACTTTAACCCCATTATAAGTACCAGTAAACCCAAGCATATTACGCACACTTGTAACGAGTCTTGCATCATCCAAAAAATTCTCAGCAATATATTTAGCTCTAAGAGGATCTCCAGGCATTAAAACAAGCTCGGCAATATCATCCTTACTATTTACTTTAATATGAATAGGTTCTTCACCAATAAACATAACAATCACTTTCCTTCTATAATAATTTTAACAAAATTCATATTAATTGACAATAAAAGCTAAATTTTTTTTGTTAAGTAAATGTCAAAAAAGCAAACGAATAAGCATTTAAAAAGCAACCCAAAGGTTGCTTTTTAAAGCGGCGCGTGGCGCCTACGCGGGTAGAACCGTTTGCTCATCTAAGAATTATCTTAGGCCACATGGCTCCAAGAAGATATAATCTACTAATACATTATATCTACTAACAACTAAATTATACCAAATGATTTTCTATTTGTAAACGTTTTTATAAAAAAATTTATCTAAAAGTTATTCTCAAAGGGATAGTTAAATCGTTACTATTAATTATGCTTTCTAATATTGCACTAGCTTTATGACTACAATTACTACCTACTAAATACTTACTAATTAATGTATTTAATTCTAATCTTGTATTATCACTAGATAAAGTCATAATACTTCTAAGTAAATATTTAAGGAAGTTATAATAATCACTTTCTTTATTTAATTCTTCATCATTTTGATTAATTATTGTTTCAATCAATGTTTTAAATCTATCTTTTAAAATATTATCTTTATACATCGTATGAAATTTATCATCAACATTATACATTCCTTTTGTACAATCACTATAGATTAATGGATGCTTGCAAACTTCAAAATTATTGTTAAGTAATTCTTGTTCAACACCAGAAACTAAATAACTAATATGATATAAAAAGTTATTAGAGCCTTCTTTACTTGCAATGCTTAAAGCTAACATAAATTCATCAATTATTAAATAATGCTTTAATGAATTATTATAACCATTTTTACTTAAGAATGTAGAATCAATTGTTGATAATTCATTCATTATTCTAATTGCTACTTGTTTTTCTACTACTAAATCTTTAGCAGATATAGCTACTCCTCTTTCTAAAAAAGGATATTTAGCTCTTAATTCTTGTATTAATGTATTAATTTGATTATTATGAATTGCATGAAAACTTATTATATCTTCTTCTTTTTTTCTTTCTCTTTTTAATTCTTCTACTGCTCTTTTATATTCTATACTATCTTTCTTATCAATACTATCTAAATATTCTAATCTTTGATACAAAGTTCTAATATATGATGCTATATCAATTAAATCGCTTATCATTAATTCCTCCTGTGATATATATAGGTATCTTTTTATCTTCTTCTTTATGTTTTAAAATTTCTTTAAATGGTTCTTTATTAATAGGTAATTTATCATTATCAATAATACCTTGAATCATAATAGTTAACTCTTCATTAGTTGATAATACTATTAATGAACGAAGCATAACTTGTTCATATAAAATAGCTGCATTATCACTATTACTTAATACATGATTTACTAATTCTCTAAAATGTTTAATAAATTCTGATTCGATTTCTTGTTCTTTAGCTAAATCATGTAATTCCCAAGGTAATTTATAAATAGCTTTAAAATTATCGGTAATCATTGTTGGGTGTGTAGATGCTACAAAATTATTATTAATCATTTCTTTTTCAATTACACTTGGAGCAATAAAGATTACATCATATTTTAAATTAGTAACTTTTAAATCTTGATGTTCTTCTAAATACTCATCAATCATTCTAAGTGCTAAAGCTAGGGAATCACTATATATTCCCATAGATAAATTCAAATTATAATTATTACTTCTATTTTCTTTAATATTTAAATTAAATTTGGTTAAATATCTACACAGTAACATACTATCAATTTTACTATTTTCCATATATGTAATAGTTTCTTCTTTTTCACCATAATCAATAATTCTTTGTAATACTAAATCTTCCCAATCTATTTTTGCCTTTAATTCTGCAATTATTTTTTGATATTTAACACTATCTTTATTACTATCTAACTTTATTAACTCATTATATAATTCTTGTATAAATTTTCCAATAATTAATAATTCATTAATATCTTCCATTTTGCACCTCCACATTGATATATATTGGTATTTGCCTGTCTTCTTCCAACTTTTTTAAAATTTCTGCTAAATACTTATGAATAGGTTTATATTTTTCAAGATTAAGTATATCATTAATAACCATTATAAATATTTCTTTATCACTCGCCTGCAAAATAAGTGCTCTAATATAACTAATAACTATATAAATTAAATCATAATCACGAGTATATTTAGTTAAAACATTTAATACTTTAATTCCTTTTTCAAAGAAAATATATAAAACTACATCTTTTTTATCATCATGAATACCAATTGGTACACGATAAAAATCTGCTAGAGTATCAGTAGTAATAGCAGGATGCTCATTAATACTAAAGTTATTAGCAATTATTTCTTCTTCTATTTCTATCGTTTTAGAGGTAAAATAAGATTGATATATACTTACAATTAATTTGTCTTTTAACTCAGGATGATCTTTTATGATATCTTCCAGTATAGCTAAAGATAAAAAGTATGTCTCTTTACCAATTGTACTTATTAATTCTTCTTTATATAATACTTTGGATGTTATAGAATTAATTTTATTTAATAATCTCTCTATTATTAATTCATCTAATTCATTAGCACTTTCTTTTTCTTTAGTTAAATAATCTCTTACTTTGTCTATACTATATTCCTTTAAAATATTATCTAATACTTTATTTTCTTCATTTATAGTAGTTTTTAACCTACTTTTATAAAGTTCTATTCTTAAAGTATTTTTAGGTATTTCTAATTCTTCATCAATTAAACATTCATAATATTCTTTTATTAATTTACTAATTCTTTTTAATTTATTAATATCTTCAACCATAGTTACCCCCTTCAAATTAGTGTCTATATTACCACAAAATAAGTATTATTTCAAGTAAAAACCTGATAATTATTATCAGGTTAATTTTAAGTTAATTTATTCTGAATGGATCTGATTGGGTTCCAGAGCCTCCAGTATAAGTTATAGGTGTTGCTTCTATATTTGTTACTTGGACTGGGTTATAACTACTCATCTTATCTTGAGTAAGATATAATTTAGCACTAAATGTTTTATTCATATTAGCATTTTGATTACTATCTAAGTTCATTAATGTTATTTCTACATTCCATGTTTGAACTGTTGCTAAATCTCTAGCACTTATTTCATAATCACTAGCTATTAGAAATCCACCAGTTCTTGTTGTTATATCAAAACCATTATCATAATGAACTAAACCTGTGATATTTTCTAAAGGTTTGCCATTTGGATCTGTTACGTTTAAAAGTAGTTCTGGTGTATTATTATCTGTTGTATATTCTAAATCATTTGCTTCAATTATTAGATAAATGTTATACATGGCTGTTGCTTCATTTGTTGAATTATTTGGTATTAATGTTGCTGTTGCATCTGTATCGTCATGCAAATCTGCCATACCTTGACCAAAATTTTCTAAGTTAGCATTTATATAAATATCTTTTTCAACATTAAATATTAAATTATCTACTGTATTAGAAATAATATTCATATTTCCACTAATAGAACCTGCGCTACTAAATGCAAAGTATGCATATGTTGCTCCTCCAACAAAAAGAAGTAATGTTAGTACTCCTATCAGAATTAGTGTTTTGGTTTTGTCTAAGTTTAACTTTTTTAAACTAAATTTTTTTAAATTCATATACAACTACCTTTCTTTTATTATTTCTAATTATATTTTAACACGGCGTGAATGTCGTGTCAATTGCGAAACACGGTAAATCTACCGTGGCAAGCAAACCGTATATATGAAATAATGAAATTGAGGTAATCATATATGTTTAAAGAGTATCGAAAGAAATTAAAATTAACTCAAGAAGATTTAGCTGATAAAAGCAATTTGAATACTAGGACTGTTCAAAGAATAGAAAATAATGAGGAGATACCTAATATAGAAACATTAGCTAGATTAGTATATGCTTTAAACATAAGTGATAAAGATTTAGTAGAATATATTAAACAATTTTACAAACAAAATTAAATATTTTATAACATTAAAAAGTGCCGATATTATCGACACTTTTTTAGGAGACAAAAACGCTCTCCTGTATCTCTTTATAACCCAATGGGTGTGTGGACGCAAGATTTTTCCACCTCTCCTGAAACAAGTATATAATATTTATTATGTTGTATCAACAATTAGCAAGTCTATATTCCGAAATATGTTGCATATTATTTAATAAAGGCTTTATTTCGCTTAATTTTGCTTTTAATAGTTCTTTATCTATTAATTTTAATTTATATTCAGAGATTAAGGTTTGAGACATATTCTTACTTAATGAATATTCTACTACATCTTTATCTTTAGAACTACAAAGTATAACACCAACACTAGGATTTTCATATTCTTTTCTTACATCTCTATCTAAAGCTTCCGGCAAATACTCTCCAAGCTTTAATTCAAAAGCTACTAGACAAGATAATTCTCGATTGTAGAAAAGAAGATCTATAAAGAAATCATGGTTACCCACTTTAATTTTATATTCTTCTCCAATAAATGTAAAATCTTTACCTATTTCTAATATAAAATCTTTTAAGTTTTTAATTATAGCTTTCTTTAAATCTTGTTCTGAAAAATTCTTTGGTAAATCAAGAAACTCTAAACTATAAGTATCTAATAATCTAGTACTAGGAGTAGATTTATTATAAGGTATCAAACCAGTTAAAGTTTGTGGTCTATCTACTAATGATAAAGTATATCTTTCATAACAGCCAGATTCTATTTGTCTAGTAAGCTCCCTTTTAGAATAATTTTCATTAATAGCAAGTTGTAAATAAAAATGTCTTTCTTCTATTGATTTCGCATTACTTAAAATAAGCATATTGTTCGTCCAACTTAATTGAGTAATTAAGTTTAATGCTAAATCATCATCTTTATAAATTCTATAAAATTTTATCATTCTTTCAACATTTCTTTTATTAAACCCTCTAACATTTGGATAGTTATTTTTCATAAATTCCACTGCTTTTGTAGTAATCTTATCTCCATAACCACTATCATCCATTAAATCACATAAATATTTACCTATATCAAAATATAATAATATTAATTCTTCATTTACTTTTCTATATGCATTATTTTTTCTTTGTTCAATCATTTCAATAATATGATTGAAATTTACATCTAATATTTTACCACCTTCCTTTATTATATTTTTTATAGATTGCGGTTCCACTGGCGCCGCAATCTATTTTCTGTGTAAAATTTGTGTAAAAAAGTGTATAATTTATGTAAAGTTTTATGGTCAGATTGCGGCGCCAGTGGAGCCGCAATCTTTTTTAGCTAAATTATTACTATTTTAAAAACATGCTAAAGCACTAGCTTTATTTACATGTAAAATTTGTGTCAAAAAATAGACAGATATTGAATCCAGTGGATTCAACATTTGTTTTTGCGTAAAATTCGTGTATAATTTGTGTATAATTTGCGTAAAGTTTTTGCTGAGATGTTGAATCCACTGGATTCACTTTTTGTTCGTATATAAATTACAGCAACTAATGTGTCAAGTACACTGAAATGTCTCGCCACTGGAGAGACTTTTTAAATTTTTTGTATAAAAAAAATAATCTAGGAGGAAGGCGCCCCAAACCCCTTCATCTCTTTTAACCTTTTAAAAGGTGTGTGGACGGAGCGAAATTTTCCACCTCTCCTAAGATTATTTACTTAATTTTTCTTTAACTAAACTGCTTGCTAGTGACATATCAGCATTTTTACCAGCAAGTACTTCATTTAAACGTTTCATAACTTTACCCATTTCTTTAATACTTTCTGGGTTTATTTCAGCTATTACTTCATTAACTGTAGCTTCTATTTCTTCTTTAGACATTTCTTCTGGTAAATATGAAGATAGTATTTCTACTTCATTTTCTAGATCCTTAACAGAATCAGATTTACCATACTTTTCATATTCTACAATAGAATCTTTACGCAACTTTACTTGCTTTTTAATAACACTAGATACTTCACTATCATCAAGTTCATGTTTTTTGGCAATTTGTTCTAATTGCAAAGCACTCTTTAACATTCTTAGAACTGAAAGCTTGAATGTATCATGCTCTTTCATAGCAGTTTTTAAATCTTCGTTAATTTTGTCTAACATAATTTACCCTCTATTTCTTTTATGAGAATTTTTAATTCCTTCTTTAATTTCATTTCTTCTTCTAACACCTGGCTTTTCATAGTGTTTTCTTTTCTTGATTTCAGAAGGGACTCCACTGCGGGCAAATTTTGCCTTAAATTTTTTGAGCGCTAAATCAACGTCACCATTTTTAACTACTACTTTTGTCATTTTATACCCTCCCTTCCGTTTTTTTCTATAAAATATTATAACAAAAGCATAATACATTATCAAGCTTTTTCGCTCTTTTTATTAGCCAAATAGTGCTTTTAGTCGACTACCAACTGTTTTACCAATTTCAAAAATGGTAGTTACTAAACCTGCAATAGCAGTAAGCATTGAGCCAGTTATGGCTCCCCCAACAACAGTTGATAATTCTTTCTTACTTAAATACATATATAATACCTCCTTTCAATTATTCAAAGAATCCACAAAAGACTCCTAGTAAAAAAACTGCAACTCCTCCAATGCCTAACCATAAACCTATGCCTCCGCCTTGGATGTCGTTTAATTCTTCATTACTTAAGACCATTTTACCTCCTTATAAACTAATAGCATCTATTAAATATCTTATTTTATTTCCTAATGCTATTCATAATTTTAATAATTGTTTACCAAATAATGTAGACATACCAATATATCCACCATTGATACTTAATAATTCTTCATTTGTTAAATACATTCTAACCTCCATATATTAATTTTTTTAATTTGGTTGCCACTTTTTCTTTATCATGATAAATATTTGTATCAACTATTGAATTTTCCTTAAAATTATTTTCGATATCTATTACTACTTCTTGGTAATTTATATTGTTGCTAAGTAGTATTTCACTAATGTTTTTAACTTCATAAGTATACTTTTCATCTTCAATTACTAAATATTCACCATTTATTATTGTATCAGAGTATTCTATTGGGATATTTAGAACTAAACTATGATTTTTAATATAACCTACAGTATTATAAACATCATAAACTTCTACTCTAAGCATGTATAAAGTTAAACCAATAGCTATAATTACCATAATGATAAAGACGTGATAAACATGATATTTAATGTGTGTTAATTCTTCGTATGTCATGAGTTTCTCCTACATTGATGATTTTATCAAACATTTTATCATGGTTTTTATGAGTAATATAAATAATAGTTTTATCTTTAAAATAATTTCTTATATTTTGCATAATTCTTTCCTCCAATTTATAATCAACTTCACTTAATGCCTCATCCAAAATAAGAATTTGAAAGTCGTTAAGTAAAGCTCTAGCTAAAATTATTCTTTGTTTTTCACCACCTGAGATATTATCTGTTTCATTGCTAATACCAGTGTTATAACGCAATGGTTTATTTTCAACTATTTCATCAACAGCACACATTTTACAAATTTTAAAAAATGTCTTATCAGGTATATTTCTATCAAGTAATATATTATTTTTAATAGTCTCCGATATAATATTTTCATTTTGATTAACATAAAGGACATTTTTCCTAATTGTAGCAATACTTAGATCTCTTATATTGATACCTCCGATTAAAATGTTTCCTTTATAATCAGTTATATATTTATCGAACATTTTGCAAAGTGTAGATTTACCACACCCGCTCTTACCTTTAAGCAGGACAAATTCACCTCCCTTAATAAATAAATTAAAATTTTTAAATATATTATCGATATTGTTATACGAATAAGTTAAATTACTAATTTTAATACTATTATCTTTTAAAAATATAGATTTTCCCATTATTTCCTGTTCACTACTCAAAAAATCATTAATTTTAGAGTAAGTCGCTTTCAAAAAATTATATTTTGGAATACTATCTATACAATTTTTAATGGGATCTAAGAAGAATCCTAAAAGAGTATTAAATGTAATTAAAGCTGTTATTTCTAAGTCTCCTTTAAAAATAAGATAAAATCCCCAGGTATTGATTATAAAAAAGCCAATTTCACTAATAAAATTTTTAATTGTGCGTTCTTTGTTTAAAAAACTACCGAGATTAAATGTATCATACAAAAATGTTGTTAGGCTTTCCTCAATCTTTTTTAAACGAGTCTTTGTTAAATTCAAATTTTTAATACTATTTATCATATTGATATTTTCAAGTAAATTTGAGTTAAAACTTGATTCATACTCAATATTTTGATAAGCCTTTTTAAATACTAATTTGCTAGTTATTAAACCAACAATTAAGTATAAGATTAAACAAAGAAAAAGGGCTAAAAATAAGTTTTTACTTATACTTATTAGTAAAGGCACAGAAGCAAACATTAGTAGAAAATCTAGAATACAAGAAATAAAGATATCCGTAAATAAGTTTTTGATATTAGTTAGTTCATTTACTCTAGTCATTATTTCTCCACTAGATCTACTAGATATGACTTCTAAAGGGAGGTTGAATGTGTGATTTAAAAATGAAGCATTTAAAATACAGTCGATATTTTTATTTAAATGAGTTTCTAAATAATTACGCATGTAAGTAAACGCTAGTTTTAAAATAGTAATAATGGCAAATAACAGTACAAATAACCTAATATAAGCAATATAATAATTTTTTGTTATACTGTTTATCATCACTTGAAAATAATAACTACTAGCTATAGTGAAAATCATCATAAATATGCTCATTAAGACAATGTAAGCAAAAAGTCTTTTCTCTTGGAGCAAAATGTTTAAAAATATACTTAATAAACTATTTTCTTTCTTAAAAGAAATTATTTTAGTTTTAGGATATAGTATTAAAACTACTTTACTCCATTTATCTAGAAATTCATCTTTCTTCATTACAACTTTACCTTTAGCTGGATCCATTAGCACTACTTTATTTTTGGTAACTTTGTATATGACAACATAATGTTGATAGCCATTTTTCATGTTTAAATGAACTATCGCCGGATATTTAATTTCTGAATCATCTAGAGAAGTAACTTTTTTGCCAACACCATCAAAACCATATTTTCTAGCAGCGGCAAGTAAATTTAGAGCTTTTGTGCCATCACTTGTTACTTTGGCATCTAGGCGAATACGTTCAAGGGAAACATATCCACCATAATGTTCAATTACTGATGCTAAAGAACAAGCTCCACAATCTCTAAAATCTCTTTGACGAATTATTTTCATGTCCTTCTTCCTCCCTTCACTATATAACTTCAACTTTTTTTGTTAAAATTCTTTTTTTTCGTGAAAGTTTTTTTTAAAAATTTTTAATTTTTTTATTTTTTGGCTAAGTTACGCCTTAAAATGGGCATATTTTTTTTATGTCAAGTTTACACTGTTTTACATAGTTTTACGGTGTTTTTTGAACATTTTTGAAAAAAATTTGAAAGAAATTTAGAACATATTATTATAATTCTGTCAAGGAAAACATTACTTTTTGACGTTAATTTTACATTTTGACAAAACAAAAAAAATCCACAATTTATGTGAACTTTCTAAGCTAATTAATGGTGTCCCTGACAAGAATCGAACTTGCGACCTTTACCTTCGGAGGGTAACGCTCTATCCAACTGAGCTACAGGGACACACATTAATTTTAGCATTATTTTTTAGAAATAGCAATGTTTATGGCTTAAGTATCCTTTTTTGATTGTGCAGTTATAATA